>NZ_JAMXSP010000039.1:0-20119 GCF_025457485.1 Hallella absiana | reverse complement strand
AAGCCTTCAGGTCATGCCTGAAGGGAATAAGGGATATACCCTTCTTTTTCTATAGATGTGTTACTGTCTTTGGTTAGGCAGCGGCATCTGCCCGCCACGGACAATCCCCCTTGGGCCCAAATGTGATCCTTTTTATATCTCCATCAACGCCCATATTCATGAAAACGCGTTCTGTGCAGCACCATATGGTCTTAAGTCTTAAGCGAGACCATAATATTGAGAGACGATTTTAAATAGACAAAATATAGTGTTTTATGCAGAAAATATCCCAAATCCACACGTTCTTACAGATAATTCCATAGAATTACCATTTATTTATGTTAAAACCGCAAAAATATAGTTTTATTTATCCTGTTTTATATACTTTTGCACAAAAATAATAACCTCGAAACATGAACCATTTATTAAAGGCTGTCCTATTTTCGGCATTAATACTTTCTGGAGGTGACCTTTCAGCACAGGAATCTTCCTTCCAGTTAGGCATTCGCTTGGGAGGCGGTATGTCCGTCAATCCGGGGATGGACAATATTCTTGTTTCAGAGGATTATTACTCCAACTACACTTTCAAGGACAAATGGCAAGCCGTTCCGACGGTTGGCTTTTTTGCACAGTACCATGCTTCGGAATCCATCATAGGAGTGGAAGGCGGCATCAGCTACTGGCAGAAAGCATCCCAATTGGTCTATGATGACAAGGAAGGGTTACACTACGAGGTGACTCCGCGCTACAACTATCTTGGCTTAACAGCCCTTCTCAAAGTCTATCCATGGAAGAAAGGCTTCAATATTGCAGTAGGAGGCCGTGCCGGAGCCAACCTTAATGACAAGGGCATTTCCTATGACAGCAATCAGGAAGAAGAGCGGTTTTCCAAATATCAGTTTGCCACAGTAGCCGAGACCGAGCGCCTGATGAAGGAGAAGTTGACCGGCAAGCCAGATGTGGCCATCGGGGGCGGCTTCGGCTATGAGATTGGAAAGCACTGGGGAATAGACCTTCGCTATTTTTATGGTGTCACCTCGACCATCAAGACTGAGACTAACGATTTCAACTGGGTGGAGAAGCCAACCCACAGTCACAGTATCGAGTTAAGCGTCAGCTATCTCTTTGACATATAACGACCAATTCGCGTTTCGACACTATGGAAGAGAAAGACAGCAGACGTAAGAGATATATCCTTGTAGGGATACTTGTCGTAATAGCAGCAGCCCTCGGCATTGAAAGGTGTATGCAGGACAGGCCGGAAGAAGAACCTTCTGCACAGCATCAGTCTGCAACAACACCTACTTCCTCTTCGCAGAAGACTGCCAAACAAGAAGCAGTCAGTTCCATATCTTCCCAATTAGCAATTAAGCATACTGCCCATACAAACATGGCAGAAAAGCACAATAGCCGTACACTCCAAGAACAAGTACAGCTCAGAAGAAAAACCTTAAACCCAGAAAGAGAATCTACACCTGTATCTTCGTCTTCGTCAGTCCCATCATCTCCCGCTAATGCCATGAATCATGAGGACAGCCAAAATGCGGAAACAAGCCGTCAGCCATCCCAGAATTTGAAAGGAGGGCACGCCCAAAGTACGGAGAGAATGACTTCCAACACAGCGGCTACCGCTTCCCATACAGGACCGCAATATGCTTTCAGCTACAGACATCTGTTCCGTCTTGGTCTCAGGGTCGGTGCCGGATATTCCAAGATTACAGGACTGGGAAGCATTGTTGAGAGCTACGATGTGCGCCCGACGTTTACGATGGAGGAGAGAGGCGGCATTGTCCCCCGGCTTGGCATTTTCGCCACCTGGCAGTACCGCCGCCTCGGCGCGGAGTTAGGTGTGGATTATATGAGGCTCTCCAGCAAGATTACCGAGCATAAGCTACCGCAGAATGTCACGGAGACAACAAAGTTCCACTATGACTTCCTTACTCCGCAAATCATGTTCCGCCTCTACGCTTTCCCAAAATTCTATATGGGCGCCGGCATCAGCGCAGCCATTCCCTTTGGCAGCCGCCATATAGATTTCAGTAACGACCGCAGCGGACAGGTGTACAGCCAGCAAGCAGAGCGCACGCAGGATCATCTCAGGGAGTCGCTCAAAGCCCGCGTACTTTTCATGCCCTCTGTCAAGCTCGGATTTGCAGACCCGAGAAGCGGGCTGGAGGCCGGTATAGAGTATGGCTTCGGTCTTAATGACCTGCTCCACACACGTTCTAATGACTACAGCTATCAGGAGCGTAAGAATAACGTGCAGTATGTCAGTTTCACCATTGGCTACAGCCTGTCGCTGAACAAGAAAGAATAACCTTAAAGCGTCACTTCATGAAACAGAGATACCTCATAACAGCCGTCCTTTTCGCCCTTGCGCTATCATCCGCCGCCCAGACACCGGGAGGTGTGGGAAAGCCGGAGATATGGACCCATGACACCGCATCGGTACGGATTGCACCAGGAACAGGTCTTACATACGTAGGTGTCAGCCGTGTCCTTGGGTCAGAGGAGCAGACAATCTGGAGCTTAGGCAGCGGAAAGAGTACCACGCGCATACAGACAACGGATCGTGCGGCAGACCTCGGTCACGGCACTTTCATGAACTACGCCAAGGACTCGCTTCCCGAGGTGCGTCTGTACAGCTATACCACATCTTTAGGAAACAACGGCCAGACACTGCACATCGGCCGTACTCCCAATGCCAAGCTGCCAGTGAGAAACCTTGAAGGCAATACAGAAGAATATGTCGTCTACAACCGCCAGTTATCCGATGTAGAGCGGCAGCGTGTGGAGAGTTGTCTCGCCCTGAAATATGGCATATCCCTCCGCAGCAGTTATCTGAACTCCCGTGGTGCGGTTATCTGGAACGCCTATACCAACAAGGCCTATAGTCACCGTATCGCCGGCATCATCTCCGACTCACTGTCAGCCCTTCATATCGGTAAGGGCAGGAGCTGTGAGGACGGAGCTTTCCTTACGGTATATACAAGAAAGCGTCTTTCTGACGGTCAGAGTCTGATGTGGGGTGATGACAACGGCAGACTTGCCTTCGCTACGAGCAAGGCATATGGCAAATGGCTCGTCAGGAGGTGGAGGACATCCGCTACCAACATGGCCGGAACAGAGGTAGACCTTGTGGCAGACAGCCGTCAGCTCCGCCAGATACAGCCCCTTTCCGATGGTGAAAGCTATTATCTAGTCGTAGACCCGACAGGTACTGGTCAATTCTCCGTCAAGACATTACTATATTATAAGGCAGAAAAAATATCCGGCGACAGCATCGTGTTCCAGAATGTCAAGCCCGGAAGAAATGATGTGTTCACCCTCCGTGCCGCCAAGGATATGTTCACCACCATAGAGGTCCGGCAACCCGAGGGTAAGAACGGAAGTACCGGAAGCCTCGACGTGAGGGTGACTGGTGGCATACCGCCCTACAGAATTATACTCCGCTGCGAGCGTGCTTCCATCTTCGACCGCACTACCGGCGACAGTCTCCAAAGCGCCGAAGGACTGGCCGAAGGCAAATATCTGTTGTCCACCACCGACCGTATGGGCAATGTCGCCGAGAATGAGTTCCAAATCTCTACGACAGGTATTACGGAGATACCTTCCGATGGCATGACAGATCATGATGGTGGTATCTTCTCCAATGTGCGGATAAGCCCAATGCCGACGACGGACGGATATGTTGATGTGCAGGTAGAGCTTGGCAATACCGCCCCACTGGACATGGCGCTCTATACCACCGGCGGCGCCACGGTCAGCACACGTTTCTACGCCCCAGACTCCTATTTCGCCACGAAGGTCTATCTTCCCTCACCTGGTGTCTATCTCCTGACCCTTCGCAGCGGGAAGCAAGAGAGAACCGTAAAACTGATAAGAAAATAAACAGCCACTGGAATTGTCAACAAGACAGAGCAAACGATGAAGTATTCAACGCATACCCTTATCCTCTCACTGATATTGTTATCAAGTGTCGTTCTGACATCCTGTAACAGGCAGGCAAGCCGTTCTGAGAACAGGACGGCAGTCGAGGCGATATCTGCGGATGCGTCAGAAGATTCCATCCACTCCCGCACCACGGACAAGGCAGGACAGAAAAAGCATGCCGTTGACAGTACGTCTTCCAAGAAGCCGGCCAATCGCATAATCACGAGCCAAAAGGCTGGTGCAGCCACGCATAAAGTCCGGAGACTATCTAACGGCAATCTTGCTGACCTTGCCAGGCGTACGGTGAGCAAGTTCTTCTCCAACGCCGACAGCGACACGCTCTGTGTGGGGCGCGCCCAGCTTGCTGTTCCCCGTGAGGCCATGGCATACGGCAAGGTTCTCAGCATCACCCCGCTAAGACGGGAAGAGCTGCCAGAACTTCCCACGGGCATGGTGAATGTTACAGGCAGCTGTGACACGCTGATGACACGCACAGATACCGTCTCCGGCTACCGTTTTCTCCCTCATGGCAACCATTTCATCCATCATCTGGCCAGCATCAGCGTCCCCTATGACAGCACCCTCATCCCGAAAGGTTATACTGCCGACGACATCCATACCTATTATTATGACGGGCAGCACCGGCGATGGACAATGCTCCAGTCAAAGGGCGTTGACACCCGCCGTGAGGTAGCGATGGCTGAGACCTCCCATTTCACTGATGTCATCAACGGCATCATCAAGGTGCCGGAGAGTCCGGAGACACAGAACTATGTCCCCACGGGCATCAGTGAGCTCAGGGCCGCAGACCCTGCCGCCGGCATCCGGCAGATAGAGGCACCGACTGCCAATCAGAACGGTACGGCAAGCCTGTCCTATCCTTTTGAGACACCGGCGGGGCGCAATGACATCAGTGCCGGTGCCGGACTACAGTACAGCAGCGATGGCGGCAGCAGCTTCGTCGGCTATGGCTGGAGCCTGCCCATGCAGAGCATCGACATAGAGACCCGCTGGGGCGTGCCGCGCTTTGATGAGAAGTACGAGAGCGAGAGCTATCTCCTCATGGGACAGCAGCTTGGCGACCGTCTCTACCGCCGGACGGACTCGCTTACAAGGCAGGCCGACAAGGCGTTCCGCCCGATGGTGGAGAGCAGCTTCAGCAAGATTGTCCGCCGGGGAAACAGTCCGAAGAATTACTTCTGGGAGGTAACCGCCAAGGACGGGACCACCTACAGCTATGGCGGCTACAATGGTCAGGTGAGTGACGAGACGACGCTGACCGACGGCAAGGGCAACCGCATCAAGTGGGTCCTTCAGCGCATCACTGACGTACACGGCAACTTTGCCGCCTTCCATTACACGAAAACTGGCAACAACCTTTATCCTAATAAATACACTTATACAGGCTACGGCTCTGAGGAAGGACTTTACAGCATTGAGTTTGACGTGGACTCAACCGGCTCATTCCGCAAAGACGTTGAAAAGAGCGGACGCTTAGGCATCCTGCAGACCGACAAAGCCCTCCTGAAACGTGTCACTGTCAAGAACAACGGCAGACAGCTTCGTGCTTACCTCATGAACTACGCTTCCGGAGTCTTCGGCAAGACCATGCTGACGGGCATTACTGAACTTGACTCAAAGAACGATACGGTCGATAAGCACAAGTTTGACTACTATCAGGATGTGACAGGCCCTTCCAACCTGTTCTCAAAAGACGCTATCGTCTATACGGCAGAACAGGAGGACTATGGAAGGCTTGTCAAGTCCGTGGTTGGCAATTTCACACAGACGCTGTCCCTGCTGGGCGGCGGTTCCGCCAAGGGTAACACCGTAGGCGGCGGTGTCATGGTCGGAGCCGGTTGGGGACCGGCGTCTGTCAATGCGGGAGCTTCCTACAGTCACACCAAGTCAAGCAATGAAGGCAGGGTGGCCCTTGTGGACATCAATGGCGACGGCATGCCCGACAAGGTGTGGAAGGACCGGCACGGCCTGCACTATCGCCTGAATCAGAACTACGACCTCGGCCATCCCTCTTTCGGAGAGCAAAGGGATATAGAAGGCATATCCAACTTCTCCCAGGGCACGGTGACAAGTCACTCCCTTAATGCCAATGTCGCCACGGGCTTCGGCCCCGGCAGTGCCGGCTATGCAGTCGACAAGACGACCGACCAGAGCAAGACGAAAGTTTATTTTCAGGACTTCAATAGTGACGGCTTAATTGACATAGCCTGCAACGGTACGGTATATTTCAACCATAGCGATGGTGAAACGGTGAAATTCCAAAAGTCAAGTGCAAACACTAAAAATCAGATACTCTCCGCTTCCAGGCCATCCCTTAATCAGACATTCGTTCCTGATTACGAAGCCATCCGCGACTCCCTGGAGCAGGAATATCCCCTGCATGATGTCGTCAGGGTGTGGAGAGCACCCTACACAGGTACCATACAAGTGACGGGCCGTGTGAGCAAGCCCTCGGACTCCGGCGACGGCGTCAGCCTGAGCATGCAGTTTAACAGTGATATTGTCTGGCAGGACACGCTGCTGCAGTCCGGTACGGTCGATGTGCCGGTCCTTACCCGCAGCGTCAGTCCGGGAGACTACATCACGTTCAGGGTCGGTGCACGCTACTCCGGCATGGGAGACGAGGTGGAGTGGGATCCTGCCATTACCTATACGTCGATGAAGGTCGACAGGTATGCCGGGTCTGACCTGGCGCACTATCAAAGCGGCAAGGATTATATCCATGGAGAGTACTCCACGGCTGCCATCGCCGAGGGCAGGACGAACCGCTTCGACGGAACCTTCAGCAAGCAAAAAACCTCCGATGACGTGACATTAGCTGTCATCAAGACCGACAAGGACGGCAACCAGACCATGCTCGACAGCCTGACGCTGAAGGCCGACACCGTTGTCGCCTCGGGCACTTTCGCCGGTACGATAACGGCCGTCGCCGGAGAGGCCGCCAATGTCGACTTCATGATCAAGACCGGCAGCCCGATAGACTGGCAGCAGGTTGACTGGTCACCGGCGTTCTACACCGACGCCACAAAGTACGTGCTGGCTCCCCAGCGCATGATGTTCAACAAGAATATCATCCTTGCCCCTGACACCGTCATCAGCGCAAGGCTTTCGGCTAGTGAATCTCATCTGGGAAAGGGGCTCACGCTCACGCCCCGCCTTACCGTCAGCCGTACATCGGATAAAGACACGGCCCCGGCTACTGTCCATCTGACCATCAAGGACGACAAGGGATCCCTGCTCTACAGGAAGGAGCTTTCCTTGGGCAGCAATAACCGGTTGTCCGCAGACAGCATCCATATCAAGGACGGCACTGAACTTGCCCGTAAGATGACAGCCGGCAAGGTGCAGGTGACCTTCTCCATTCTGAACGAGCTGAGCTCGGCTACGGCTGCTTTGGAGGTACTGCGGGATTCCGTGGACAGTGCCGGTCTCGCCGCACCGGCCATTTTGGGAAAGGTGAAGATAGCAACCGTCAATGCCTCGGTCTATTCAAGCTACAACCGTTTTGACGTTGGTCTGCTCTACAAGGGTTGGGGCGAGTTCGCATGGAACGGCACCCGGCGGTTCTCCGCCATTCCCAAGGAGCAGATGAAGGTGCAGGACAGTAACTCCTATTACCATGACGGGCACATCGACGAGAACGCCGTGGAGGCCAATGGCATGGACATCAACAAGCAGGCCTTCTTTACGATGTCCTATCAGCCCAAGGCTGACCGTTTCGTCAGTGCCACTGACAGCGCGTTCATCACCTTTGACACCATGCGTCCGTCACGCCTTGGCGAGGATGACATCGTGGTGGATTCCGTCGATTATGCTCTGGATGGTGAGGGACTGCCTGCTCCGGTCCTGCTCACGGAATCGAAGTCGAAGGGCAAGACCTACAACCTTGGTTTCTCGTTGGGTACCAGCATCGGCGTGAACAAGAGCCACAGCAAACAGGAGTCCTATACCCGTGTCTCAGCCATGGACCTGAACGGCGACGGTTATCCCGACTGGCTGAGCGACCATGACGGCAAGGTACAGGCACAGCTGACGACACCGACCGGAACACTGGGCAATGAGGAACTGCAATATGACGTGGCGCAGGCCTCCACAAAGGGCGAGGCCAGCAATACCGGGGGTGACATAGGACTGTCTTCAAATCCGGATGACTATTCCTTCAAGAACTTCAACAGTCAGATGGCAGTGGCCAAGACTGCCTTTGCCAAGGCAAAGACCGACAAGGAGGTTATCAGCGACATGCAGGCCAACAGCCAAGGGGCCAGCCATTCAGGTATCGTTTCCGAGTTCTCCTGCGCTGCCAGCGGCAACTTCTCAAGCGGTACTTCCGAGACCGTCCAGGGCTGGGAGGATCTCAACGGCGACGGTCTGCCCGATATGGTGACGGCGGGCAAGGTGCGCTATGGCCTTGGCTATGGCTATACGGCTGAGACAGAATCCGGTCTTGCCATGCTCGAGTCGAGCAAGAACAGCAATTTTGGTGATGGCCTTGGCATCTGCATCCCCGTTCTCGGACTTTTCAGCATCAATGTCGGACAGAACGACACCGAGGACCTTACGTCCACGCAGACCATGCTGTCGGATGTCAACGGTGATGGCCTGCCGGACCTGCTGCGTCTCGACGGCAGCGACCTGAAGGTAACCCTCAATACGGGTGACGGCTTCATGGCAGAGGACGAACTTTACAAGAATCACAATATCTCCGACAACTTAGGATCTTCCGTTGCCTATTACGGCAGCACCGCCTATACCTTTACCATCCATCTCCCATTCGGTTTCAGAATCAATATCACTCCGAGCATCCAGGCCTCGCACAGTGAGAGTGTCAACCGCACCGTAGCCTCGCTGATGGACATAGACGGCGACGGACTGCCCGACCTGGTCTACAGCAACAGTGACAGCCGGCTCGTTGTCCTCCGCAACCTCGCAGGGCGTACCAACCTGCTGAGAACCGTGACGCTGCCCTTCGGCGGCCATATCCATATCGACTATGCGCAGACAGAGCCGAGTTTCGACATGCCCGGCCGCCGCTGGGTGATGTCCAGCGTGGAGACCACCGGCGGCTACAAGGAGAACGGTGCCACAAGCTCGCGCAACGAGTTCACCTACGAGGGAGGATACCGCGACCGCCGCGAGCGTGACTTCTACGGCTTCCACAAGGTGACGACACGGCAGATAGACACGGAGAAAGGAAGCCATGAGGTATATCGTTATTCGGTGGACACCTATGCCAACAATCGGGATTACTACCTTCACGGCCTTGTGACGGATGAGAGCCTCTATAACGGGGCTGGCAGGAAACTGCAAGGAGCCTCCTATATTTATGAGACGGTGAAGGTACAGGACGCACCCGCTTGTGCAAGTGCCATCGGTGCCCACCATGACAACACCGAGGTGCTCTTCCCGGCTCTGACCGAGGTCGTCCAGTCGAACTTCGACGAGACGAGTGGCGACAGCCTTACCACAAAGGTGGAGAATACCTATGATGATTATGGCAACCTCCTTACCTATCAGGAGACAGCGGCCGGTGAACAGCTTGATGCCAAGATTGACTACCACAGGCTGACGGACAAGTACATCGTCAGCGTACCGGGCCATATCACTGTCAGCAGCGGCGGCAGGACCTACCGTGAGCGTAGCACGAAAGTGGACGGCAACGGCGAGATTACGGAGATTACGCTCCACAACAGCGACAAGCCGTCCGTCTACGACATGAAATACGACAGCTACGGCAACATCACCCGGTTGACCAAGCCGGAGAACTACAAGGGCGAGCGTATGTTCTACGCCTACACCTACGATGACCTCTACCACAGTCTCGTGACTAAGGTCAGCGATGCCTACGGCTACAGCTCCACTACCACCTATGACGGATTGTGGAACGTCCCTGCCACCACCACCGACCTCAACGGGCAGCGGATGGAGTACACCTACGACGCATTGGGCAGGCAGAGCACCATACGTGCCCCCTACGAGATAGAGAGCGGCCAGCCCTTTACTGTCAAGTTCGAGTACTTCCCCAAGGAGCGCAAGGCACATACCATCCACTACACGCAGGACGGCAACATCGACACCTACACCTTCGCCGACTCCCTCATGCGTGCCGTCCAGACCAAGCAGACGGGCGTGGTTTGGAACGGCGGCAGCGCGTCCAAGGTGAGCATCGTCAGCGGCAGGGCCGTGCTCGATGCCTTCGGCAGGAACATCGCCGCCTACTATCCCACGACGGAGAGCTACGGCAATATCGGTACCTACAACACCGTCACGGGCGACCTGCAGTCCAAGACCGAATACGATACCCACGACCGTACCGTCAGCGTCACCCTTGCCGACGGCAGCACCACTAAGAGTGACTACTCCATCGTCTCCCATGACGGCATCCCGATGCTGGAGACGAAGGTAACGGATGCCCTCGGCAGAACGGCTGAGAGCTACACCGACGGGAAAGGCCGCAACCGGGAGACGGTGCAGCATGCCGGCGGTGAGAACATCACCGTGAGATATACCTACAATCCCGTGAACGAGGTGACGACGGTGACGCACCCCAACGGCAGGGAAACAAAGTACGAATACGACCAGTTAGGCCGCAAGCTGATGGTGAGCCACCCCGACGCGGGCGAGACCGACATGACCTACGACGCGGCGGGCAACCTCCTTACCAAGCTCACGGCACAGCTCAAAAAGAGCATCTCTGACAAGGGCTGCATCACCTACACTTACGACTATGAGCGGCTGAAGGAGGTGCTCTATCCCGAGAACCTCTTCAACCGGGTTACCTACACCTACGGACAGCCGGGCGACAAGTATAACCGTGCCGGACGGCTTGCCCTCGTGGAGGACGCATCGGGCGGAGAGGCCTACTACTACGGCCGTCAGGGTGAGGTCATCAAGACCGTGCGCACCGTCATGGCGAGCGTGGCGGACATCCGCACCTACGTCTATGGTGCTACCTATGACTCTTGGAACCGTGTCCGCACGATGACCTATCCCGACGGTGAGGTCGTCACCTATCACTACAACGCCGCCGGGCAGGTGGAGAGCCTGACAAGCAGCAAGCAGGGCAAGGAGAGTACCATCGTGGCACAGATAGGCTACGACAAGGACGGACATACCGTCTATCAGAAGCTCGGCAACGGCACGGAGACCACGTACTCCTACGACAAGCAGCGTGAGCGGTTGCAGAACGCTAAGCTGATGATAGCGGGACAAACCGTGATGGATAATAAATACCAATATGATGCCGTGGATAACATCCTTGGTATCAACAACGCGGTTAATCCACAGAATTTCAAAAATCACAATCAAGCAAGACTTGGTGGAGCCTTCAAACATACCTACCAGTATGATGAGTTGAACCGCCTGATTCATGCCACGGGCAAGGCGAAGAACGCATCGTATGACATAACAATGACCTTCGGTCTGATGAGTGAGCCATTGACGAAAGTGCAGAAGGTGGACTCCACTACCACGGCAATGAGCTATAACTTCACCTACAAGTATGAGGACGAGAGCCATCCCACCGCTCCCACGCAGATAGGTCACGACCATTACACGTATGATGCCAACGGCAACCCAATACTTGTAACCAATGATTCGACTAATGCCACACGTGAAATGTACTGGGACGAGGACAACCGACTAATGGTATTAAGCGATAATGGCAAGACATCAAGATATACCTATAACGCAGGTGGCGAGCGCATCATAAAGAGCTACGGTACGATGGAGGGCGTGTACATCAACGGCGCACCGCAGGGCATCACCTTTCACGAGACGGACAATTTTACCTTGTATCCTGCTCCTATAATAAGCATCAACAAGAACCGCTTCACCAAGCACTATTTCATAGGATCACAGAGAGTTGCGAGCCGTATCGGCACAGGCACGTTCAACAACGTCTATGGCGTGAACGGCAGTTACGTCACCGCCGGCCAGCAGGACTATGCTGAGCGTATGAACCAGATAGAGAGCCAAAAAGAGGAATACTACAAGCAGCTCGGCATCGCTCCTGGTGTACCCACCGAGAAGGGTGCTTATGGCGATCCTGAGAATACTGGCGTTGGCTACAACACTATCATCACCAACCTTGGCGACTACAGCGTGCCCGAGGGCTGGGTACAGACACCTAAGCACAACAATGAGCAAGGTAGCAATCCAGGCGCTCCCATCAGTTGGAATGATCCGAGCAATCCTGAAGATCCTCAGGCTGGTTATGGCTACATTCCTAACGATACCACTACGGAAGAGACTTTCTTCTTTCACAGTGACCACCTTGGCAGCACATCCTACATTACCGATGACAAAGGTAACATCACTCAATATGATGCTTACCTTCCCTACGGTGAGCTATTAGTGGACGAGCACTCGTCATCTGAAGAGTTGCCGTATAAGTTCAATGGCAAGGAATTTGACGAGGAGACGGGATTGTACTACTATGGCGCAAGATATATGAATCCTATGGCAAGTGTTTGGTATGGGGTGGATAAACTAACTGAAAAATATCCTACTATTGGTGTCTACACATATGGAGCTGCTAATCCTATAAAGATTACTGATCCTGATGGATATCATGTTGAGGTGACCCCATCGCTACATGGTAAATATAGTGTCGTCGGTGGATTTGCTGATAATGATTTGAACATTTATGTTCATTATGGGACTAAAAATCAAAAAGTAATAGGAAGAATGCTTACCAAATATTCTTTCATGGATGAGAGAGGTAATGCAGTCAAAAATGCAGTTATAGACTTGTCTGATAAATCAGGAGAAAAATTTCTTAGTAATTTCATGAAAGATACTCCAAATCTTATGGTTTACATGCCGAATGCTGTTGGTGGAGAAAAATATGACTTTAAGAGAGCAGGAACAAAAATTGGTGATGCTTTATATAATAATTCAAGTTACCATAATAGAGGAATGCGTGTAAGATTAGGTGGCAAAACCTATATCGCATCTGCGCGAGATATAGGTAATTTTGCAGCAGGTTATGTTGCTGGAAAAAACGACCTATCTTGGGATGCAGCTCGAGCTGCTTTCGATGGTCTTGAAACAGCACAACATGTGGTTAGAGGAAAGTTAGGGATATATAGAGAAGGTAAGCCAACCCAATACGCTGAAAGACTTGGATATAATATAGGCACTCATACTGAGACGGCGAAAGCATTGCGTAATTTACGGCTACATAGAAGTCAATATAATACAACGAGATTCTCATGGTAATTAATAATAAACATAAATACTACATTTTAGGAATAAGTGTATTATTATATATACTCGCCTTGTTTAATACGCTATATGTAGCTGATGCACAGGCAAGTGCAGATATACATATTAGATATGCATATGATGTAACATGTTTGAACTTTTTTATAGGAGGAATTATTATGATCCCTTATGATATTGTATTTGTATTGAATGGAAAAGTTAATTTTACCCTATTATGGTTTAGTAATATCACCTACTTTTATATTCTTTCTCTTTGGGTGAAACAGAGAAGAATGAAAACTCTTTTCATCTTAGTGGTATTGTCTATAACAATGATCATTTCATTTTACTTTTGTCATGATTCTATTATTGGTCGAGATGAAAATATTATTTATAATATCGGGGATAAGGGCATAGGATATTATTTATGGCTAATAAGCTATTTTATCATCCTCTTTGGTATGTTATGGTATAAGGAGGATTAAGTAAGTGAACTATTTTAGTCTGTACAAAACAAGTACGTGGAATCCCCATTTTACTGTCAGTTATGGGAAAATCAAAAGTATTGGGGCTAACCAAGGCTCAGCATCTCGAAGCCGAAAGAGGAATTCCTTGGGACAAAAAAATTATTTCTCTTTGCAATGCCGTGCAATTCTACTGAAAGCCGACAGACGTTCAGCGGCAAAGGTGAGATTACAGCCGGAGGATGAGCGTTACAAGAATCACAATATCTCCGACAACTTAGGATCTTCCGTTGCCTATTACGGCAGCACCGCCTATACCTTTACCATCCATCTCCCTTTCGGTTTCAGAATCAATATCACTCCGAGCATCCAGGCCTCGCACAGTGAGAGTGTCAACCGCACCGTAGCCTCGCTGATGGACATAGACGGCGACGGACTGCCCGACCTGGTCTACAGCAACAGTGACAGCCGGCTCGTTGTCCACCGCAACCTCGCAGGGCGTACCAACCTGCTGAGAACCGTGACGCTGCCCTTCGGCGGCCATATCCATATCGGCTATGCGCAGACTGAGCCGAGTTTCGACATGCCCGGCCGCCGTTGGGTGATGTCCAGCGTGGAGACCACCGGAGGCTATAAGGAGAACGGTGCCACAAGCTCACGCAACGAGTTCACCTACGAGGGAGGATACCGCGACCGCCGCGAGCGTGACTTCTACGGCTTCCACAAGGTGACGACACGGCAGATAGACACGGAGAAAGGAAGCCATGAGGTATATCGTTATTCGGTGGACACCTATGCCAACAATCGGGATTACTACCTTCACGGCCTTGTGACGGATGAGAGCCTCTATGACGGGGCTGGCAGGAAACTGCAAGGAGCCTCCTATATTTATGAGACGGTGAAGGTACAGGACGCGCCCGCTTGTGCAGGTACTATCGGCAGCCACCACGACAATATGGAGGTGCTCTTCCCAGCTCTGACCGAGGTCGTCCAGTCGAACTTCGACGAGGCCAGTGGCGACAGCCTTACCACAAAGGTGGAAAACACCTATGACGATTTCGGCAACCTTCTCACCTATCAGGAGACAGCGGCCGGAGAAAAGCTCGATGCCAGAATCGACTACCACAAGCTGACGGACAAGTACATCGTCAGCGTCCCAAGCCATATCACTGTCAGCAGCGGCGGCAGGACCTACCGTGAGCGCAGCACGAAGGTGGACGGCAACGGCAAGATTACGGAGATTACGCTCCACAACGGCGACAAGCCGTCCGTCTACGACATGAAATACGACAGCTACGGCAACATCACCCGTATGACCAAGCCGGAGAACTACAAGGGCGAGCGTATGTTCTACGCCTACACCTACGATGACCTCTACCACAGTTTCGTGACTAAGGTCAGCGATGCCTACGGCTACAGCTCCACTACCACCTATGACGGATTGTGGAACGTTCCTGCCACCACCACCGACCTCAACGGCCAGCGGATGGAATATACCTACGACGCATTGGGCAGACAAGCAACCATACGCGCGCCCTACGAGATAGAGAGCGGCCAGCCCTTTACTATCAAGTTCGAGTACTTCCCCAAGGAGCGCAAGGCGCATACCATCCACTACACGCAGGACGGCAACATCGACACCTACACCTTTGCCGATTCCCTCATGCGTGCCGTACAGACCAAACAGACGGGTGTAGTATGGAACGGCGGCAGCGCGTCCAAGGTGAGCATCGTCAGCGGCAGGGCCGTGCTCGATGCCTTCGGCAGGAATATCGCCTCCTACTATCCCGTGACGGAGAGCTACAGCAACATCGGCACCTACAACACCGCAACGGGCGACCTGCAGGCCAAGACCGAATACGACAGCCACGACCGCACCACCATGGTGACCCTTGCCGACGGCAGCACCACCAAGAGTGCCTACACCATCGTCTCTCACGACGGCGTTCCGATGCTGGAGACGAAAGTGACGGATGCTCTCGGCAGGACAGCGGAGAGCTACACCGATGAAAAAGGCCGCAACCGGGAGACGGTGCAGCATGCCGGCGGTGAGAACATCACCGTGAGATACGCCTACAATCCCGTGAATGAGGTGACGACGGTGACGCACCCCAACGGCAGGGAAACGAAATATGAGTACGACCTGTTGGGACGCAAGCTGATGGTGAGCCACCCCGACGCGGGCGAGACAGATATGACCTACGACGCGGCGGGCAACCTCCTTACCAAGCTCACGGCACAGCTCAGAAAGAGCATCTCCGAGAAGGGCTGCATCACCTACACCTACGACTATGAGCGGCTGAAGGAGGTACTCTATCCCGAGAACCTCTTCAACCGAGTTACCTACACCTACGGGCAGCCGGGCGACAAGTTTGGCCGTGCCGGACGGCTTGCCCTCGTGGAGGATGCGTCGGGCGGCGAGGCCTACTACTACGGCCGTCAGGGCGAGGTCATCAAGACCGTGCGCACCGTCATGGCGAGCGTGGCGGACATCCGCACCTACGTCTATGGTGCCACCTACGACAGCTGGAACCGTGTACGCACGATGACCTACCCCGATGGTGAGGTCGTCACCTATCACTACAACGCCGCCGGGCAGGTGGAGAGCCTGACGAGCAGCAAGCAGGGCAAGGAGAGTACCATCGTGGCGCAGATAGGCTACGACAAGGACGGACATACCGTCTATCAGAAGCTCGGCAACGGCACGGAGACCACCTATACTTACGACAAGCAGCGCGAGCGGCTGCAGGACATGACACTTACGGGAAGCGGCAACACGCTGATGCAGAACAAGTACCGCTATGATGCTGTGGACAACATCCTCGGCATCACCAATGCCGCCAACCCGCAAGGACTGACAAAGCTCAACAAGGCGAAGTTGGGAGGGGCAAGTACGCACAGCTACCAGTATGACGAGCTGAACCGCCTGATTCATGCCACGGGTAAGGCGAAGAATGCCTCCTATGACATGGCTATGACCTTCGGGCGGATGAGTGAGCCATTGACGAAGGTGCAGAGGGTAGATTCAAGTTTGACGGCTAAGTCGTACAACTTTGCGTATAAGTACGAGGACGAGAACCGCCCCACCGCTCCCACACAGATAGGTCATGACCATTACACGTATGACGCCAACGGCAACCCAATACTTTTAACGAATGACAGTACAAATACCACAAGAGAAATGTACTGGGACGAGGAAAACCGCCTGATGGTACTGTCGGACAACGGCAAGACGAGTCGCTACACCTATAACGCAGGTGGCGAACGCATCATAAAGAGCTACGGCACGATGGAGGGCGTGTACATCAACGGCGCACCGCAGGGAATTACTTTCCATGAGACGGATAATTTTACCTTGTATCCTGCTCCTATAATAAGCATCAACAAGAACCGCTTCACGAAGCATTATTTCATCGGCTCACAGAGAGTGGCGAGCCGCATCGGCACGGGTACGTTCAACAACGTCTATGGCATAAACGGCAGCTATATCACCGCCGGTCAGCAGGACTATGCGGAACGCATGAACCAAATCCAGTCGCAGAAGGAAGCATACTACAAACAATTAGGCGTAGCTCCCGGTGTGCCCACCGAGAAGGGCGCCTACGGTGACCCTGAGAATACGGGTGTAGGCTACAACACGATTATCACCAATCTTGGTGACCACAGTGTGCCGGAAGGCTGGGTACAGACACCTAAGCATAATACGACTGAGGGCAGTACGCCGGGAACACCTATCAACTGGAAAGAGCCGAGCAACCCTGAAGACCCTCAGCCGGGCTATGGCTATATTGCCAACGACACAACGGCAACAGAGGACACATACTTCTACCACTCAGACCACCTTGGCAGCACAAGTTACATCACTGACCAGCAAGGCAACATCACGCAGTATGACGCTTACCTGCCATACGGTGAGTTGTTAGTGGACGAACACTCATCAAGTGAAGAAATGCCATACAAATTTAATGGCAAAGAGTTGGACGAGGAAACGGGCTTGTACTACTATGGTGCGAGGTATATGAACCCAGAGACAAGTTTGTGGTTTGGCGTGGATCTCTTAGCAGAGAAATATGTTAATATATCTACATACCTATTCTGCCACGCAAATCCTATTAAGCGCGTTGACCTAAATGGAATGTATGATGAGAAAACAGCCCAAAAAGTAGCAGCATCATACGGCGCGGAATACCATCAAGATACAAAAAGTAAATTGTGGTATGTTGCCTTAAATGAAACAGGTAACGCAGCATATACTTCTGGCGGGGTTATGACTAGAGATTTTGGTGTAGTAGATAACTGGAAGGTTAAAGGCTTTGGAGCTTTTAAACCTTATTCTGATTTTGTCTCTGTTTTAGGAACCGCAACTTCGACCGTTGCTGGTTTACGATATACGTCATCTTCAATATTTAGAACTGGATATTTTAAGACTTCCGTTAAAGGCGAATATCATAGTTTAAGCATTTTGGAAAGACAATCAAATGGCAAATTTGTTAATGGTGTCCAAGGATTCAGGATAAGTGCCCGTTATGCACAAAATGCTGTGAAAAATATAAGTAAAATTAGTACTACGTTAGGATATCTAAGTACCTCTTGGTCTGTATATAATATGATAGAAGATCCATCTTTTACAAATGGATTTTCATTAACTCGTAATCTGATAGGAACTGCTTTTTGGGAATACGGAGTCTTAGATACCTATATTTCATTATCTTATGATGATTCTAAGAAGAAAGTAGAGCAATCTGTTGGAAATATGTCTAAAGGGTTACCTCCTGGATATGGTATTCCAGACCCTCTTTATGGGGTCCCAGACTATTCTAGCTATCTATTTCTTGATTCATACAAAGAACTTTATAAGAATAAATTAAATAGATAGACATTATACAAAAGATAAACTATTTTATTCACTCTAATTATAGATTATGAAAATAATATCATATTTTTTTATTGGTATGGAATATGCCATATGCAAGGTTCTGTCTTATATACTTGTCTTTTTAAAACGAAATAGGAGTAGTAATTACAAGAATGATGCTTCTGTCTATTTTAGAGCTATTTTCTGCAATAAAAAATTTGTATTCGACAGTATGGGAAACATAAAGGGTCTGTCTGGGCTACTTTGGTTTCTGTTGATTGCGCTTTTGATACCTATAGAAATTAAACAAGATGGAATAAAAGCCGTTCTTGTTATTTTCGCATTAGCTTCTTTAAATATTTTTAGCGATATATTTAAGTTTAAGAATAATTTCATGAATGAAAAGAGAAACGTAATTGTTCTATGGAGTTTTTTACCTCTTGGTGTCTTATTTCTGTATTTATTAGTAAAAGTGTGTTTGAAATAAATATTGCAAGATAACTACCTCGAGGGACGGGTGGAGAACCTAAGAAGCAATAAATTTGGCAGGGAATGCGTTGTAGTATAATAGAGAAATAAATGTCAGTACGATGAAAATAGATAAAAAAAACATTGTCTGGCAGGATACGCTGTTGCAGTCGGGCACCATCAACGTACCGACCTTGACACGCACCGTCAATCCCGGAGACTACATCACATTCAGGGTCGGCGCACGCTACTCCGGCATGGGAGATGAGGTAGAATGGAATCCCGTCGTTACCTATACCTCGATGAAGGTAAACAGGTATGCCGGTGCTGACCTTACGCACTATCAGAGCAGCAAGGATTATATCCATGGCGAGTACTCCACGGCAGCCATCGCCGAGGGCAGGACGAACCGCTTCGACGGAACCTTCAGCAAGCAAAAGACCTCCGATGATGTGACGTTTGCTGTCATCAAGACCGACAAGGACGGCAACCAGACCGTGCTCGACAGCCTGACGCTGAAGGCCGACACCGTTGTCGCCTCTGGCACTTTCGCCGGTACTATAACAGCCGTCGCCGGAGAGGCCGCCAATGTCGACTTCATGATCAGGACCGGCAGCCCCATAGACTGGCAGCAGGTAGACTGGGCACCGGCGTTCTATACCGACACCACAAAATACGTGCTTTCTCCCCAGCGCATGATGTTCAACAATAATATCGTCCTTGCCCCTGACACCGTCATCAGCGCAAGGCTTTCGGCTAGTGAATCTCATCTGGGAAAGGGGCTCACGCTCATGCCCCGCCTTATCGTCAGCCGTACATCGGATAAAGACACGGCCCCGGCTACCGTCCATCAGACCATCAAGGACGACAAGGGATCCCTGCTCTACAGGAAGGAGCTTTCCTTGGGCAGCAATAACCGGTTGTCCGCAGACAGCATCCATATCAAGGACGGCACTGAACTTGCCCGTAAGATGACAGCCGGCAAGGTGCAGGTGACCTTCTCCATTCTGAACGAGCTGAGCTCGGCTACGGCCGCTTTGGAGGTTCTGCGTGACTCCGTGGACAGTGCCGGGCTCGCCGCACCGGCCATTTTGGGAAAGGTGAAGATAGCAACCGTCAATGCCTCGGTCTATTCAAGCTACAACCGTTTTGACGTTGGTCTGCTCTACAAGGGTTGGGGCGAGTTCGCATGGAA
>NZ_JAMXSP010000038.1:0-21132 GCF_025457485.1 Hallella absiana | reverse complement strand
GCTAAGAGACAATATGGATGAAGATGAGATCATACAACTTCTGCCATACCAATACAAAAAATCCCGGGAATAACCTCGGGATTTTTTGTTTGATTACAGGACGGCCTAAATTGAATGGTTACAGTTCTACAGACCAACTATTGTTGGTATTTATATAATAATTCAACCTTTAGGCTTGTGGGCTGTGAAGTTCGCAAGCCTTTTTTCTCTTGCCACAATGCTTTCACGGAACTGTCACCTCTACCAATCGCAAAAGGCTGCCGCCTCAAAAGAGACAGCAGCCTTTCACTATATAGGCAACGGTAGTCTATGACATTTGTGGTACTCTACCAAACGACAATTCTGCACTTTCCTTCTTTTTGTCGATCTTGATAGAGTCACCTTTCTTCACATCACCAGAGAGGATCATCTCGCATAAGCCATCCTCAACATAAGTTTGAATGGCTCTTTTCAGTGGGCGGGCACCAAACTGAATATCGTAGCCTTTCGATGCCACAAACTCTTTGGCTGCATCCGTCAACTGTATCTGCAAGCCTTTCTCCTCAATGCGCTTATAAAGTCCTGAGAGCTCTATGTCGATGATCTTCTTGATAGAATTCAAGTCGAGCTGATCGAAGGTAATGATCTCGTCAAGACGGTTGAGAAACTCCGGTGAGAATTGCTTACTCAGACTCTTTTGAATCACCGACCGGGCGTATTCCTTATCTTTGTCACTCAGATTGCCCATGTTTGTGATTCCGCCTGCGTTGAAGCCGACACCATGACTAAATTCTTTCAACTGGCGTGTACCAGCATTGGAAGTCATGATAATCACCGTATTGCGGAAGTCCACAGTCCGTCCATTGCCATCTGTGAGTCTCCCTTCATCAAGCACTTGCAGCATCAGGTTGAAGACATTGCCATGAGCTTTCTCTATCTCGTCGAGCAAGACGATAGAGTAGGGATGACGCCGCACTTGCTCTGTCAGCTGTCCACCCTCCTCGTAGCCGACATATCCTGGAGGTGCTCCGATAAGTCGCGAGACATTGAAGCTCTCTGTATACTCGCTCATATCTATACGTATGATCGAATCCTTTGAGCCGAACATGTTCTCTGCTAAGCACTTTGCGAGATAGGTCTTTCCTACTCCAGTAGGACCCAGGAACATGAATGCTCCAATAGGATGATTGGGATCTTTCAATCCAACACGGTTGCGCTGAATAGCCTTCACGAGTTTTTCGATAGCTCCATCCTGACCTATCACACGCTTTTTCAGATCAGAGCCCATATCTCTGAGTTTCAAGGTCTCGCCTTTTTCCATGCGCTGGACGGGAACTCCACTCATTCTTGACACTACCCCGGCAACATCTTTGTCTGTGACTTTCTGACGTGACTCAGCGTCTCCGTTCTGCCAAGACTGCTGCAGCTCATGCAGCTCTTGCTCGAGATGAGATTGACGGTCACGGTAGACAGTCGCTAGTTCGTAATTCTGACTTTTGACAGCCTGCTCCTTTTTATCTTTAACCTCGTTGATCTCCTTCTCTTTGTCTGTGATCCCTGGTGGCACCTGAGCATGTTGCAAACGTATGTGAGCACCGACCTCATCAAGTGCGTCAATTGCCTTGTCCGGGAATTCGCGGTCTGTGATATAGCGTTCTGTCAGACTTACACATGCTTGAAGAGCTTCTTCTGTGTATGTCACATGATGATGCTCCTCATAGCGGTCTTTGATGTTGTGGAGTATTTGCAGAGTCTGCTCAGCTGTTGTCGGTTCCACCAATACCTTTTGGAATCTCCGCTCCAAGGCACCATCTTTCTCGATGGTCTTTCGGTATTCGTCAAGAGTCGTAGCACCAATACACTGGATGGTACCGCGTGCCAACGCCGGTTTCATGATATTGGCTGCATCCATCGTGCCAGGAGAGGAACCTGCTCCGATAATCGTGTGAATCTCGTCGATAAACACAATGATATTCGGATTTTGCTCCAACTCTTTGATCAGCGCACGAATACGCTCCTCAAATTGTCCGCGGTATTTAGTTCCCGCGACAATACCGGTCATGTCCAGACTGACAAGCCGACGATTGAAGAGAACGGGTGAAGTGTGATGCTTTACGATTTGCTGTGCCAATCCTTCTACAATAGCACTCTTGCCAACACCAGGCTCACCAATGAGGATGGGGTTGTTTTTCTTGCGACGACAGAGAATCTCCGTGACCCGCTGAATTTCTTTCTCTCTTCCCACAACAGGATCGAGTTTTCCTTCTGCAGCAGCACGGGTTAGGTCTGTAGAGAAGTTATCCAATACGGGAGTCTTGCCATTACCTTGTTGTGCAACATCGGTTTGGGTGGACTGCATACGGCCACCACCTTTTATATTGTCACCTTCCTCGAAGTCTTCCTCATCTTCGTCTGGCAGTCCGATACCATCTGTGGTAGGCTTTTTCTGTAACAGCCTTGCCACTTGTTCGTAGTCTACACGATTAGCCTCAAGGACAATCTTGGCTCCATTGTCAATTTGATCGTGGAGGATTGCCAGGAGCACATGCTGGGTATCCACGACAGAGGTATGCTGAATACGGGCCTCAAGGACTGCCAACCGTAAAATATTGCTGGCTTGATCATTGAGTATTATATCATTGACTATATTCTTGTTATCTGAGACTGCCGGTGAATTGGCTCTTAATCTCTGCTCTAATTCCTCTTTGATCCGTGGTATGTCGACATTCAATCCATGTAGCAAATCGGTAACGACGCCTTCCTTCTCACGGAGAATACCTAAGAGAAGGTGTTCCGGACCCACCGAAGTGCTGGCCAGGCGCGTCGCCTCTTCCCGGCTAAAAGCCAGAATCTGTGAAACTTTGGGTGAAAACTGACTGGTCATATTTCCTTTTTACCTTTCTTTTTCTGTTAGATACGATGCAAATATACTTCTTTTTGCTTTAATCTACAAGGACTATGCCAAAAAAATAGTTATTCGTGGCAAATCTCTCTGTATGGGCAATTATCGCATCGCTCTGTGTGAGCTGTTGGCATGAAATCAAGTTCAGGATTGAAGATCTCAGCCAGCAATTGCTTGAGTTGATCCAAGAACTCAGGCCACACGGTACTGATGTCGTCTAAAGTCTCGCGTGAGCCACGTCCGACGGCAAACGACAATACAGGATTATAAGTCTCATCTGACGCCTGACGGATGAAGAGCAGAGCGGGGGCTACGCCTTGCTGCCTCATCTGTCCAACCTTCTTATAGGAGTTGGCGCCATATTTCACTACTCCTGCGTAAAGCATTGTCTGCAAATAATAATTTGTATGTTTTGTATCTATATTGTCTATATTGAAGACATCCTTGACATCTGCAGGCAATGAAGTCAAAGGTCTGCCAGTCTTGTAGTCTACGATTCTGACGATATTCTTTCCATCTTGGTTGACTTTGTCAATGCGATCAACTTTACCGCCAATGTTCAAGCAATGCTGTAGTCCATTGACCTCGAAGGACACTTTGTCATAGAAGCTTTCTTCCAATGCCAGAATGTCAAAAGGTGCCCATGCAGCATCCAAGTGCAAAAGACGTTGGAGATAGAGTCTGATGACATTTTTGTTGAGCATCTGTAATCCATTGTATTGAGGGACGAACTGGTGCTCGTCGGCCTGGAAAAGCTTTTCACGGAAGGCTTGATCTATGATACGCTCCAAAAAGCTGGGATCCTTAAGTACTGACAGGATCATGTCTTTTGTGATGGTGGCTTGCTGTTGACTCAACTGCTTGTAGATCAACTCCGCACTATGATGGAACAGATCTCCGAACATCGTGTTGTCGATTTCGTCGATATTGTCCTCATCTTGTTGATGCAGCTGGCAGATAGAATTATAATAGAACTGCAAAGGGCACCGCATATATTGACCTAAGGCAGAGGGAGAGATACTCTTCATGTCATGAAGCACTTTCATCACTTCCTCTGTCTTGGTCTTTGCCTGACACAATCTTGAACTTTGATTTTGTCCTGCTGTCAGTGTATAGCGCTTAATGTGCTGTGTACCATAGCTCTTGATCATGAGCTGTAACATGAATCGGCTCATTTCTCCTTTTTGTCCGTCATCTGTCGCATTATTATATAATAAGGTGACATCATGAGCTCTTTGTATCAGCGATTGGAAATAATAAGCGAAGATCGCCACCTTGTTCTCTACTGTCGTGAGTCCATAGCCCACACGGATGGAATGAGGGATGAAAGAAGCGTCATTGATATTCTTTGGGAGTTTCCCCTCGTTGCATGACAAAAGAATCACATGCTCAAAATCAAGATTTCTCGTCTCCAATACACCCATGATCTGAGTACCTACAGCCGGTTCGCCATGAAAGGGAATGGCTGTAGACTGTATGACTTGCTGCATGAGTCTTTGCACGATATAAATGCTGACCAGCTGCTTACCACTTTTTTCATCTATACGACGGTCGTCTTGGCTGCCATTTTTTTGAATGTTCACAGACATAATGTCGTCAAGTCGGTTTAGCAACGTATACATGGAGAAGATAGACTGATGAAGCAGGTCGTTGCGTATGCTTCGCGTGTTCTGCCCGATGATTTTAAGTAAATCCGTCATCCAAGATAATAGTGGCAGCGTTCCTTCTTTTGCCTCTAAGGGCTGAAAGAGCAGTGACAAAGAGTCGTCAAATCCATCAGTCAACTCTTTGATACTTGGATAATATCGGTGATTGCTATTTAGCTGAGATGCCAAAGTCTTACAATCATCAGAAAGATATTGGGCATAAGGATGCAACAATACCCTGTTGATGTATTGCAGTTGGAAATGTCGATGATCATTGGTCAATCCTTTCAATTGCAGAGCAATCAACGCGTCTACCAACACACTGACTTCTGAAGCATTCAAAGGAAAGCCTGTAGTAACGTTGACATTCTGGATGTCTCCTGGCAAACTATGAATCACGGATGGCAATAGATTCTCATCTGCCATCACGATAGCAGTCCTATTGCCATCCTTAATTCTGTCATTTTCCGACAACCATTGAGCGACATATCGTGCTTGAATCTCCTCGGTTGGTGCGGAAATCATGCATATCTCTTTAGGAGACTTCATATTGTCAAAGACTTCTGATGGATCGATGCCAGCACTGGCCAGGTTATTGTTGAGTTGATTTGGAAATATATCCAGATATTGCTTGATATACTTTCCTGCATCTTCATCGATGAAGTTGACATCATAGTCCCAGTAAAATTCAGCTTTACCCTCCATCTTCAGCCTTCGGAAAAGGTCTTGCTCCACCTTCTGAAGGAGGTTGAAGCCTACGAAGATGTATGTGTCGTACTGAAAGTCGAGATTTTCTTGATCGATGACTTCCCGATAGAGCATACCTTCATAAGCCAGCCCTTGCTTCTCCAATCTTTGATGGAGCTCATGATAGATACCACCGAGATGCTCCCAAATGTTTTTGAACCTGCGCTGCAACTGAGAATCTTGCATCATCGTGTGAAAGAACTCTTCCAAACTTAGTCTTTGTGCATCTGTCAGGAAGCTAAAATCGCTCATCTCTTCCCATGCTTGTAAATCAATGAAGAGTTTGTCGGGGTCAACTTCATTCTTGTCAATATCGTCGAAATCGGCCAGCATCAGTTGTCCCCATGAGAAGAAATGATCAAGCGTCTCCTCGGAACCGGTGATATCACAAAAGACATTATAGACTTGAAAGACAAGTGTGATGGGATCCGGTACCTGTAATTCACTATGCTCACGAAACAGCTCACTGATGGTGATATATTTAGGGCTCCACAGCGCGTGCCCGGCCTCCTGATACAGCTCTCGATTGAAAAATATCGATGCACGCTTATTAGGAAAGACAATTGCTATTTTGTCGAGATCTTGTCCATGTTTTGCCAAGACGTCCTTTGCCACGAAATGGAGGAAGGTGGGATTTGCTTGGTTGGAATTGTTTTTTATGGGCATGTCAATAAAGGATTTTTTATGATAACGCGAAAAATATAAGGTAGCCTTGTGTGAAAGACTACCTTATGCGATTTCTATTTATTCTTAGTGTAGAGGAAACGTTTGATGGAACGCTTAGGCGTCTTCTCAAACTCACTGTCATGGAGCCGAATCTCTGACAAATGGCAATAAGCTGGCAACTCAGCATTGAGTTGCTTTCGATTCTGCTCCATAATGGTGCCAAGGTCGGTCTCGCTGAAGCCTATCTGCTTTGCTGTGTCTAAGTCGGGGTAAACCAGTCCTACGAGTTTGTTGCCTTCTTGAATGACAACGCTCTCGGAAACCATAGACATCGAATTGAGTTTGTCTTCAATCTCTTCCGGGTATATGTTTTGTCCGTTGGATCCCAACAACATGTTCTTAGAACGCCCCTTGATAAAGACATTACCATTCTCATCCATCAAGCCCAAGTCACCCGTATGGAACCATCCATCGGCATCAATGCTGGCCTTGGTGGCTTCTTCATTCTTATAGTAACCCAGCATTACGTTAGGACCTTTTGCAAGGATCTCACCCGGTATGTTGGCTGGATCTTCACTCATCACTTTCACTTGCATGTTCTTGGCGGCTCGTCCGCAAGACCCGGGGACGTAAGTCTTATAGTCTGCATAGCAAATGATCGGAGCACATTCTGTTGCGCCATAGCCAACTGTGTAATGGAAGCCTATGCGGTACAGAAACTTCTCCACCTCCTGACTAAAAGCGGCTCCTCCAATAATCACCTCATAGAATTCACCGCCAAAAGCCTTTGTCACCTGGTCACAGATCTTCTCAAAGACGCGCTTGTTGATACCCGGCATCTTCATCAAGAGGCGAAGCTTAGGATCCTGAATCTTTGGGAATACTTTCTTCTTGATGATCTTCTCAATGATCAGCGGCACGGAGATGATAATCTTCGGCTTAACTTCAGAGAAGGCCTGTGCAATGATGGCCGGAGAAGGTATTCGTGTCAGATAGAAAACATGGCAACCTGCTATGAATTCGAATAGAAATTCAAAGGACATACCATACATGTGAGCCATTGGCAGAATGCTAATCACGCTATCGCCCTTCTTTACTGTGTTACCCAATACAGAATAGGCAAAGTCTATATTGCTCCACAGAGCCCGGTAGGGGATCATGACACCCTTAGAAAAGCCTGTGGTACCACTTGTGTAGTTGATGACCGCCAATTCGTCAGGAGACTTCTCTGTATAATAGTGGACATGCTCCTTGCGGAAATACTTGGGATACCTCTGTCCAAAGATCTCATTGAGGTGCTCGCGGGCATAGGTCAGTTTGTCGGTACGTGAGAGTACGAGGGAGTAGTCCGGAATATAGATGATACCTTCCAGGGAAGGCATCTTCGTAGCGTCAATCTGTGTTGCTACAACATCTCCTGCAAACAGTATTTTTGCATCGGAGTGGTTAACGATGTTATGGATTTGATCTGCTGTAAACTCATGCAGAATGGGAACAGCAATAGCACCATATGTCAGCACGGCAAGAAAAGCAGCAGCCCATGCGGCACTGTTTCGGCCACACAGCGCTATCTTGTCGCCCTGCTTGACACCGGAACTTTCAAACATGATATGAAGCTTTTCGATCTTGCGTGCAACGTCATGATACTGCAATGTTGCACCTTTAAAATCAGTCAGCGAGTCGAGATCCCAATGGTCTACGATGCTTTTCTGAATCATTTGATTGAAGCTTGGAATAGAGCCTGTCATATCTTTAGATAAAAATTGTTCTTTAATGTTTTGTATGCGGATGCTTAATAAGCATTTTTATAGAGATAACGCTTGATGGACTTCTTGGGAGTCTTCTCAAACTCGTCAGGGTGAAGTTTAATCCTGCTGATCTTGCAGAAAGAGGGCAACTGCGCATTGAGTTCTTTGCGGTTCTGCTCCATGATGTTGTTCAAGTCTGCTTCCGAGAATCCCATAGACTGTGCTTCGTCCATGTCGGGATAAACCAGCCCGACGAGCTCTTCACCATGCTGAATGATCAAGCTCTCGTTGACCATCGCCATTGCATTCAGTTTATCTTCAATTTCCTCGGGATAGACATTCTGTCCGTTGGATCCCAGAAGCATATTTTTGATACGTCCTTTGATGAATACATGACCATCCTCTGACATCGTTCCCAAGTCACCCGTGTGAAACCAACCTTCTTCATCGATGACGGCTTTTGTAGCTTTGGGATTCTTATAGTATCCGGTCATCACGTTCATGCCACGGGTAACGATTTCCCCCGGTACGTTCTGAGGGTCATGGCTGAGGATTTTTATTTCCATGTGATCAACACAAGTGCCACAAGAGCCTGGTGTGAAGTCATGCCAGTCGGAATATGTAATCATAGGTCCCGTCTCTGTGGTACCATAGCCAAGCGTAATTGGGAAATGGATCGAAGTAAGGAAGTTTTCTACTTCCTTGCTTAAACTTGCGCCGCCGATAATGATCTCATAGGTCTTTCCACCCATGATGTTCATCACCATCTGCTCTACACGCTCCTTAACCAATTTATTGAGACCTGGTAGCTTCATCAAAATGGACACACGTGTACTGTCGAGTGCCGGCATCACTTTCTTGCGTATAATCTTTTCCAAAATCAGAGGCACAGAAACAATCAGATCGGGATGAATATCCATGAAAGCCTGCTGAATGATCGTGGGACTGGGTAATCGCGTCAGGAAATAGAGATGATTGCCTAAACTGAACTGCAAAAGAAATTCGCATGTCAGTCCATACATGTGAGCCATTGGCAATATTGACAACACATTACCGTTTGGCTTCATTTTACTGCCAATAGCCTTAGTCAGGAAATCAATATTGCTCCATAATGAGCGGTATGGCAGCATCACACCTTTAGAGAAGCCCGTCGTGCCGCTAGTGTAATTGATCATAGCGGTTTCTTCGGGCATATCTTCATGATAATGAACATGTTCCTTCCGGAAAAATTTTGGATATTTGTGGCCATACAGCTCATTGAGATGCTCCACGGCATAGCTCAACTTTTCGGAACGACATTCCAACAATGAGTTATCAGGCATATACACGACACCCTCAAGATTGGGCATCATGGAATAATCCAGCTCTGTCGCCACTACATCGCCAACGAAAAGCAATTTGGATTCGGAGTGATTGACAATGTTATAAACTTGCTCAGATTTGAACTCATGCTGTATAGGAACAGCTATGACACCACAGGTCAATGCAGCAAGGAACACACAAGCCCAAGCAGAACTGTTTCTGCCGCAAAGGGCAATCTTATCACCGGCCTTGATGCCACATTGCTCAAATACTATGTGTAGCTTCTCTATCTTGCGGGCTACATCATGGTATTGAAGTGTGGCACCCTTGTAATCGGTGAGTGCATCTTTGTCCCAGTTGCTTTTGATAGTCTGCTCTACCAGAGAGTTGAAACTATATTTATTCTCCATTGCACAATCTTCAAAATTTTGTGCAAAGGTACAATCTATAATGCACAATTCCAAAAAATATGTGCATTAATTTCTTCTAACCCTTCATTTTTCTGCTCTTTACTCATATTTCATAGTCTTTGCCGGATGAATATGCGACACAAGATAACTTGGTGCTATCAAAACAAAGACACTGATGAGAAGCGTTGCAATGTTAAGTAAGACGATCAGAGGAATGTTCAACTCTATAGGAACCGTGTTGACATAATAAGTAGCCGGATCCAACTTGACAATGCCAAAGTATTTTTGAATCAAGCAAAGACCTATACCCACCAAGTTGCCAATGAGCAATCCTTTGCCAATGATAAACACAGCAAACCACAAGAATATGTGACGGATAGTCTTGTTTCTTGCGCCTAAGCTCTTGAGTGTGCCTATCATCGCCGTACGCTCCAATATAATAATGAGCAGACCTGAGATCATTGTTACAGTTGCCACTGCCATCATCAGCAGAAGGATGATATAGACATTCACATCCAGCAGATCCAGCCAAGAGAAGATTTGCGGATTAAGTTCTCTGATGGTCTGAGCTACATAAGTCTGGCCATAATGGTCTGTGTGTTTATTAATCTTGTTGACAAAACGCTGATCCACCTCGTCAACTTTGTTGAAATCATTTACCGTTGCAGCAATGCCTGTTGCTTGATCTTCTTTCCAGCCATTAAGCTTGATGGCTGTGTAAAGATCTGTCAGACACATCAGATTGTCGTATTGACTCAGATTGGTCTGGTAGATACCGGTAATCTTGAATCGACGCATTCTAACTCCATTGTTATCAATGAAGTAGGCAAATACACGATCGCCGACTTTCAGTCCGAGCTTATCTGCCATGATCTGAGAAATAGTCAGCTCGTTTGAGGCCTGACTATCAGAGAAATGGGGTAGGGAACCGGCTACAAGATGTTGATGGAAAAATGTAGAATCAAACTCTTGTCCTAATCCTTCAAACATGACACCGAGAAAATCGTTGTCAGTCTTCAGCACACCTTGCTTATATGCAAATCGCTCTGCATGCTTGACACCGGGTATCTGCTTTACGACATTCATCATAGAGTCGCCCACAGCGATAGGATTTTGTTCACCATCCATCTGGTTCATGAAATTGGTGACTTGGATATGAGAGCCAAAGCCTATTACTTTATCTCGGATAGAATGCTTAAAGCCGATGACGATGCAAACCGACGCGATCATCACCGCCAAACCGATAGCAATACCTGCCGTAGCAATCGTGATTGCTGGACGTGATACTCTTTTCTTATCTCCCGGCGTACGATAGATGCGCCGTGCTATGAACAAAGGAAAACTCATCGTAGTTCTGTCTTTCCCGGATATGCTTCCAGTGCCTTGCTGAGTACGACAAGGGCACGTTCCAAATCTTCTTTTTTCAACACATAGGCGATACGCACCTGATTGATACCGGCGCCAGGAGTCGTGTAGAATCCCGCAGCAGGCGCCATCATCACCGTCTCTCCTTCGTAATTGAATGTTTCGAGACACCAACGGCAGAATTTCTCGGAGTCGTCAACAGGCAACTGAGCAACAGTGTAGAAAGCTCCCATAGGAATGGGGGAGTAAACACCAGGAATGCGATTGAGGCCATCGATCAAGCATTTACGGCGCTCAACATATTCATCGTAAACATCACGATAATACGACTCAGGAGCGTCGAGCGAAGCTTCTGCAACAATCTGACCAATAAGAGGTGGTGACAGACGAGCCTGACAGAACTTCATGACGGCTTTCCTGACTTCCGCATTTTTGGTGATAAGCGCTCCGATGCGGATACCACATTCACTATAACGCTTTGATACAGAATCAATTAATATGACGTTCTGCTCGATGCCTTTTAGATGCATGGCACTGATATACGGGCTACCCGTATAGATGTATTCTCGATATACCTCGTCAGAGAAGAGATAAAGGTCATATTTCTTTACTAAGTCGCGTATTTGATTCATCTCGCGCCGTGTGTAAAGGTATCCGGTAGGGTTGTTTGGGTTGCAGATCATAATGGCGCGTGTCCGGTCATTGATCAACTCTTCAAACTTTTCAACCTTAGGGAGAGAGAAGCCTTCCTCGATAGTAGTCGCAATCGTGCGAATCTTGGCTCCAGCCGAGATCGCGAAAGCCATATAGTTGGCATAAGCGGGTTCTGGGACGATGATCTCATCACCGGGATTCAGGCAACTCATAAAAGCGAAAAGCACTGCTTCTGATCCGCCTGATGTGATGATTATATCGTCGGGAGTGACCTGAATATTATATTTCGCATAGTAATCTACCAGTTTTGTCCGATACGACAAGTAGCCTTGTGAAGGAGAATACTCCAAAATTTTGCGATCGATATGTTTTAAAGCATCCAGTCCAACTTGCGGTGTAGGCAAGTCTGGCTGTCCGATGTTTAAATGGTAGACCTTGATACCTCTTTGCTTGGCTGCAGCAGCCAATGGTGCCAATTTTCTAATTGGAGACTCTGGCATCTCAAGTCCACGGACTGATATTTCAGGCATTTCTTTAAAACTTTATATTGCGTGAATAAATATTGCTTACTTAATGATTTAAATCTGTGCTTCTCAAAATAATTATGGAATTAATTGATCAGCAAATGCAAAGTTAATGATTTTTCTTGATTGAGCCAACTTAGAGAGTTTTTTTTTAAATCTCAATATACTTTTATAGATTTCTCTATACGTTATTTATCATAATGTCCATTATACACAAAACTGTTTTCTAAGCTTCAAAAAGGGAAAAACATGATCATCCGATGGTAATCTAGGTAAAATCAAAAAAAAATCTGCTTGGATTTTTCTATCTCACAAAAGGTACTTCGCTACGTAGGTTTCAATCATTCTCTGCTTAACGAAGGATCTTTTTCTATAGCATTACAACATAGATAACATAGCTTCGACCCCTCGAACACACAGCTTCGTCCCCAACATAACATAGCTTCGTCCCCAATATCACACGGCTTTGTTCCCAATATAAGCGAGAAACTGATAGTTTTTCAGCGAGAGACCGATAGTTTTTCAGCGAGAAACTAAAGGCTTCTCTGCGAAAAAACTATAAAAATATAGCGTTAGACATAAAAAGATGAGGCCCCGACTCACGCCGGAACCTCACAACAACACAAACACAAAATTGCGGGATCTAAGTCACCGCTATAAATCGAAATATGATAAGAGAGATTAAAATATTCTTCTTTTCAGGGCGTCTCTTACATGACGCCGTCTTCGCGTAACTTCAGTTGCCATTTCCATGCTGAGCGCAAGACATCATCAAGCGGCGTTTCTGCTTTCCATCCAAGAACTTTGTTCGCCTTGGTGCAGTCGCCCCAAATCTTTTCGATGTCACCCTCACGACGTGGACCGTATTTCCAGTTAAGTTTCACGCCGGTAGCCTTTTCAAAGGTTTCAACGATTTCCAATGTGGAATTACCATGACCTGTACCGATGTTGAAGTAGTCGATCGGTTCAGCATTCTGATCCAAAACACGTGCCATGGCAGCAACATGCGCCTTAGCCAAGTCGACAACATAGATATAGTCACGGATACAAGTACCGTCAGGTGTGTTGTAATCGTTTCCGAAGATTGTCAACTGGTCGCGAATACCAATGGCTGTTTGAGTGACATAGGGAATCAGATTGGCAGGCACTCCGTTGGGTAGTTCACCGATCAGAGCGGAGGGATGCGCGCCAATAGGATTAAAGTATCTTAGGATGATGCTTTTGATGTTAGCGCCGCTATGGATATAGTCGTAGATAATTTGCTCGTTGATCTCCTTAGTGTTACCATAGGGAGATGTAGCCTTTTGGTGTGGAGCATTTTCTGTTACAGGCAGGTTCTCTGGCTTTGGCTGGCCATAGACAGTGCAACTTGAAGAGAATATGATGCCTTTGACATCATATTTGGGCATAAGCTCCAAAAGGTTGATGAGAGACACAATATTGTTGCGGTAATACAGCAAAGGCTTGTGGACGCTCTCCCCTACTGCTTTGCTTGCTGCGAAGTGGATAATGCCCTCAATATCTGAATGCCTCTTGAAAACTTCTTCCGTAGCCTGCTTGTCACGCAAGTCTATCTTCTCGAAAGAAGGACGTACGCCTGTGATCTTCTCGATGCCATCTAGCACCTTGATATTCGAATTGGATAGGTCGTCGACAATGACAACTTTATATCCAGCTTCTATCAATTCAACTGCTGTATGAGATCCAATAAATCCCATACCTCCTGTCACCAAAATGGTTTGCTTTATATCCATATATGTTTATGTGATCAGATATTTTTTGCAAAGGTAATATTTTTATTTGGAATAATCTCAATTGTTTCCAAAAATATTTCTAATAGATACTTTATTCCTTTTCAGTTTTTAACAAAGTGGTGTCTTTTTCCACATAGAAGGGGACTTGTTGTGGTTGCAGCGACGAGAGCCTTTATGAGTGTATCTTCCAATTATCTTGCTTATAGGACGAAAAAGCTACCTTTTTTATCAAAAGTATCAAATAACTGTGTTTCAATTTTCTTTCTTCCTTATTTTATCCTTATCTTTGCCAAAGGTTAGAAATAAAACGAATTGTACCATGAGAGAAGGACAGTTAAAAAAGAACCTACTGCTCGCGATGTTGCTCATGTTGGCAACAATGACGTTTGCGGCTTGTAGTGTGAAAACGAACACTGATGCTCAGACCGATACGTTCAAGACGAAAAGCGGGAAGGAGATCACCTTCTCCGCTATCAAACACGGCAGCATCCGCATTACCTTTGACAGCAGGGAGATAGAAGTGGACCCTGTATGCCAGTTGAAGCCTGTGACCGATTACGGCAAAATACCCCAGGCTGACTATATCTTTGTCACGCATGAGCATTTCGACCACTGTGACACCGTAGCCATCCGACAGTTGGAAAAGCCGATGACAGTGATAGTCACGAATGCCAACTGTGCCAAGATCATCGGCAAGGGAAGAGTCATGCATAATGGCGAACAGCTGCGGCTTGCTGATGACATCACCGTGGACGCGGTACCAGCCTACAACATCACACCCGGAAAGGAGAAATTCCATCCCAAAGGACGCGACAATGGCTTTATCCTCACGCTTGACGGCTTTCGCGTCTATATCTCAGGCGACACAGAGGATATCCCCGAAATGCGGAATATCAAGAACATCGACGTGGCCTTCCTTTCGACGAACCAACCCTACACCATGACGCCAGAGCAGACAGCCCGGGCTGCAAAGACTATAAAGCCAAAGGTGCTCTTCCCTTATCATTACTCCGATACCGATGTTCAGAAGATTGTCGATCTCTTAAAAGGTACCGGCATCGATGTGAGGATCAGAAACTATCAATAAAACTATAGAGATTTACATTGAGAGAATCCACAAATACAAGCAAATGGACTGCGGCGTTGAGAGCCGCAGCCCCATATACCATTCCTATTTTCGCGGGCTACTGGTTTCTCGGACTCACCTACGGCATCCTGATGAACGTGTCAGGTTTCTCATTTGTTTGGCCCATGATGATGGCAGCTGTTATCTACAGCGGCAGCGTGGAATTCGTTGCCGTAAAAGTACTACTGCTGTCTTCCTTCCATCCGCTGCAGGCTTTCGTCATGGCGTTTATGATTGGAGCTCGCCATCTATTCTACGGCATCCCCATGCTCGACCGGTTCAAACACAAAGGATGGTCATGCTATTAGCACTTATTGCGCTACGACCAAGATTGCATACGGAAGAGCCCGTCAAGGAAACAGAACATACCTCAAATCACAAAGAACCGGAGCTATATTTATCAGAAAGGAAGGAGAAAGTGAGATGACACTGACACAACAAATTATTACGATCGCTTGCATGGCTATCGCCGTGATGACGACACGCTTCCTGCCCTTCGCCTTGTTTCAAGGCAGTAAGACTCCCAAAGTCATACAATATCTTGGCACGGTGCTCCCCGCTGCTGTGTTCGGACTATTAGTGGTATATTGCTTGAAAAACGTCGACATCACAACCGGGTATCATGGCATACCGGAACTGATGGGCATCGTCGCTACGGTAGCACTGCATGTATGGCGCCGTCAGATGATGCTATCGATAGCAGGAGGAACCATCACCTATATGATATTGGTGCAAACTGTCTTTGCGTAAAATGGCACTAAAAGTCTACCACCGTGATGCCAGCCCCACCGAACTGCACATTCTCATCTGCAAAATGGCTGACATTAGGCTCTGCGCTCAGATATTGACGGATCAGCTGGCGCAAGATGCCATTGCCTTTGCCATGGAGAATGCGCACTCGGGGCATGCCCATGAGAATGGCATCGTCGATGAAATAGCGGACCGCTTGCAATGCTTCATCTCCTCTCATGCCTCGGACGTCAAGATCTTGGTGGAAATTCTTTCTGTGGTCGTCGATGGTCTCTTGGGTCATGCGAGAAATACCATATTGCTTCAGTCCCTCTTTCAACTCATCCATCTTTGTCTTTGGACGATCACTGTTTTCGGTTGAGGCTGAGTTATCGGTTAATATCAGCCGGTTTAGAGGCACCTTGGTACGCATGTCACCGAAGATCACGGTGGCAGTATTACCGTCGAGTGCCTCTACCCTACCCTGTGACTGAATACCACGCATCTTTACGGCGTCTCCAACCACAATCTCGCGCTTGGCGTCTTGATGTCTTTTACCCAAAGTATCTCTCAAGACCTTGGCGGCCTGCTGCTCCTCCGCCTGCTTGTCTTTCTTGCGCTGTTCGTGACGTTGCTTGCGGGCTTGTATCTGCGCCACCTTCTTCTGAAAGTCCTCATCTGAGAGTATCCCAGAAGAACGCTTGCCCGGCTTCTTCCATGTGCCTTCATCGACATCCTGCTTGAACTGCTCGAGTTCCGCCCGGATCTTTTTCGTGGCTTCCTTCTCAGCCTGTTCTTCCCGGATCTCCCTGATAGCATTTTCTATCTGCTTGTTGCTCTGTGCGAGCAATTCTTTGGCTTCCTGACGCGCATTGGCAAGAATCTCCTTGCGTTGCTTCTCGACTTCTGTGACTCCCTTCTCGTATTCGTCAATTTGGCGTTGCAAACGCTTTTCTTGCTCATGTACGGCTTGTCGTTTCTGTTCCCAGTAGCGCTTGTCGCGTACGATATCTTGAAGATATTTATCACTTTGAATATAGTCGGAGCCAACGATGTCTGATGCTTCACGAATCACCTCCTCCGGTAATCCTATCTTACGAGCTATCTCAATGGCAAAAGAGCTTCCAGGACGGCCAATCGACAACTGAAACAGTGGACGCATCTCGTGGCGGTCGTAGAGCATAGCACCATTCACCACACCCTCATGGCTGTCGGCAAAATGCTTCAGATTCTGATAGTGGGTCGTGATCACTGCCCATGTACCCTTTTTGCAGAACTGGTCTAACACGCTCTCGGCAATCGCGCCTCCAATTTGTGGCTCTGTGCCCGTTCCAAATTCATCGATCAAAATTAAAGTCTGAGCACTGGCTTGACGCATCATCACCTTCATGTTTAAAAGATGCGACGAATAGGTGCTCAAGTCATTCTCAAGGCTCTGCTCGTCACCTATGTCAATCATAACATCCTTAAACACACCACATTTACTCCTGCCACTTACAGGTATACTTAATCCTGTCTGAAGCATGTATTGCAACAATCCTGTTGTCTTTAGGCATACCGATTTGCCGCCAGCATTGGGACCAGAGATGATAAGGATATGCTTTTCGGGCGTAAGTTGTATGTCCAGCGGTACTACTGCGGTTGGCTTCTGGGTCTCCACAACTTCACTATCTTCTTTTGCTTGCTTAGCATGGATTAGATGACGCTCCAACAGTGGATGACGGGCTGCTATGAAGTCAAGGTAGGGATAAGCCTTCAGCTCTGGCTCTACGGCACGCATCGTCTTCGCAAGTTGGCATTTCGCCTGTATCAAGTCAATTTCGGCAAGGAAATGATAAGAGTCGAGCATCTCGCGGACATGCGGGCGGATGCGGGACGACATCTTCGTCAGTATACGGATGATTTCCTGGCGCTCTTCTGCCTCTAACTCCCTGATTTTATTGTTGGCCTCTACCACTTCGGTCGGTTCTACAAACACTGTACGCCCTGTAGCACTCTCGTCATGTACAATACCCGGGATACGGCGTTTGAGAGAAGGAACAATCGGAATTACCAATCGACCATCGCGCAGTGTAGGTGTCACGTCTTTCTCCACTACCCCCTCACTTTGAGCAGAGTGAAGAATGCCATTAAGGATCTTTGAGATAGAACCTTCCGTCCTGGCCAATTCCTGACGGATAGCATGCAACTCAGGTGATGCACTATCGCGCATGTGACCATATTTATCAATAATCTGGTCGATCTGCTGGATAATAACCGGAAATGTAGCAATGCCGTCTGCAAGATCGTGAAGAGCAGGATAACTCCACTTCTTCAATTCAAAATCACCTTTCGCTTCTGCCTCATCCTCCAAAGGCACACCTCTATAAAGGAATCGAACCAAAGAGTCTATCGTCGCCAAGGAACGTCTGAGGTCGAAGAGCTCACCCTCTTCCATCCATGTTCCCTCCAATCGCACTCGCTTCAGGCTGTCACGCACGTCATAAAACCCCGACAGATCGAAGTCATCTTCTTCCTCGATGATCCTCCTCATCTCTCGGTTCTCCTCCATCCAGTTCGCAATCTGTTGAAAATCAGATGAGAAGGCTATCGCCTCCACCATACCTTTTCCGAGAGTACTCAGACAATAGCCTTTTAGCCATGTCCGCACCTCGTCGTATCCTATCTTCTTTTCGAAGTTCTTTGGGTATATCATTTCTATTTATCTATTTTATCCTTTTATCATTTCTATCTATCACCCAGATCTATCTTGCTGTCAAATACAGCTTTACCTGACTTTTTTCTTCCGATCCATTAATCAGATCCTACTGATATTTTATTTATATCGGATCTTGTTCATAGAAAATCTGATTTATATCAGCTGACATATATCGACCTTATTTATAATAGACCCGATTTAATGTCGGACCCAATTTGAGTCGAACCTATATTATATAGACCCGATGAATGTCTAACCAGACTTAGGCCGAACCTAATTTGCGCTGGACATAATCCAATCTATAGCATTTATCTTCTAGCATCAATTTCCATGGTTTCACAGTTTCATGGTATCATTGCCTGATCTTTCTTCTTTCTGAGAGAACAACCATAATCAGCAACCACTTCACCGTATGACATTATTTGCAAAATTACCTCTTTTCATTTAGCTTTCGATCTTATTAATGTTAATAATACTTAATCAACTTACATTTCTTTCGTTATTCTGTCTCATATTTCAAATGAATTGTGTACCTTTGCACTCGCTTTCGAAAAGGAAGTTGGTACACACAACCATTGGAGAGATGGTAGAGTGGTCGATTACAACGGTCTTGAAAACCGTCGTACCGAGAGGTACCGGGGGTTCGAATCCCTCTCTCTCCGCTGAAAAATTTTAACATTTATTGCTAAAAGTTCAAGAAATTAGCTAAGTGCCGTAATTCCAAGGAGTTACGGCACTTTATTTTGTATTCGTTCTCATTGCGAAACCTCTAAAAATCCTCTCACGGGTCTCAAGATGGTCTGATTTCGGTACATATATGGTACAGAAAATCATCATCGACGAAAATTGTACCAAAGACCACGTAAAGACCCTGCAAAGACCATGCAAAGACCACTATGAAGTCATTGTAATTCAGCCGATTATGTTTAACTTTGCAGCCGGATAAATTTCGGTGCTTGAGCTCACAACTCCTGCTTTTTGTGTACCAAACGGTGCATTTTGGCAGGATTCCGTGTACCAAGCCGGGATACCGCTGTACTATTTAAAAATTAATTCGTTATGAGACGAGCTTTTAAGACGATTTTCTACATCCGTGGAAATTATGTGAACAAAAATGGACAAAGTTCCATCATGATTCGTTTGTGTCTGGACAGAGACCGCCTTTGTATCGGCACAACAGGTATCACCATTGACCCTACCCTTTGGGATAAGGACTATCAGAAGGTGAAGGGTCGCACTACCGTCGCCTTGCAGGTGAACAAGAAGCTAGAGGGCATCCGTACCGAGCTGCAGGGCATCGCTGACAAATTGGAACTGGAGAATACCCTTTCATTGGACAAGGTGAAGGCAGCCTACCAGCATGAAGACGTGGAGTATAACACCATTGGTCAGCTCTTCGACAAGTATATAAGTAATGTGAAGGCAAAGACGGGCACAACGCTCAGTGAGACATCCTATCACAAGTATGAGCTTTGCCGCAAGCGTTTCATGGAAATGCTCGAAGCCAAGTACCACTGCAAGGATATGCTGCTCCGTGAGCTTAATCCTACTGTCATCGAGGATTACTACATCTATCTGACTACATCTGTCGGCCATTGCAACAACACTGCCGTTAAGACGATGAAGACCATGCGTACGGTCATCCTCCACGGAATCAAGATGGGCGTGCTTCACAACGACCCGTATCTTGGTGTCCAGTTCCACATGGACGATGTTGACCGCGGCTACCTTACGGAAGAGGAGATTAAAGCCATCATGGAAAAGCCGTTCCATCTGAAACGCCTTGAGCTCACCCGTGACCTTTTCATCTTCTCATGTTTCACTGGTCTTGCATACATCGATGTCAAGGCATTAATGCCTGAGAACATCGTCACCCTCAACGGAGTGGAATGGATAAGCTCTAAACGAGTAAAGACAGGAACGAAGATCAGTGTCGTACTCTTTGAGGGTGCCAAGCTAATCATTGAGAAATACAAAAATTATCCTAGAAAGAAAGGTCATGTATTCCCAATCTACTCCAACCAGAAGACAAACGATTATCTGAAGGAGATTGCTACGGCATGCGGCATCGACAAGGATATATCGTTCCACATGGCGCGTCACACTTTTGCCACACTGACGCTTAGCAAGGGTGTGCCTATCGAGTCCGTTTCCCGTATGCTGGGTCATAAGAACATTAAGACTACGCAGATATATGCACGGATAACCAACAAGAAGATCGAGGAGGATATGGCTAAGTTCTTCAATGACAAGACAATAAGCAGCCTCAGTGAGGAGTCGGTGAACATGACGGCCAAGGATAAAAACACCACCAGGGCAAAGAATAAGAAAAAAGGCGGCACCCAGGCATCTGCCCAGGCTTGAAGCCTATAGCCCGCCTTGTTGTCCTTACTCTCGAAAAAGGCTCTTGGTGCAACATATGTATCAAGGGCCTTTTTGCGTTTATACATGCTTAGTCATTTATCTGCTTGTATAACGATTATCTATCAAAGGTTTGGAAACCTCAATCGTTCTCAATCTCAATCGTTCTATGGATTGTGTGCCGTCATCGCAGACGAAGCGCGGCAAACCCGAGCGAAGCCGCTTGCCGCCAGCGAAGGCGAAGTTGACAGGCATTCAATCCTAAGAACAGTTGAACAGACCACTCTCCCCTGCCGCCGGAAGTTCCGTTCCGGTGGTTAAAGCGATGCCTTCTATGGCATGGCTTTAAGGGAGATAGTTCTATCTAACCAATGTTCACCCCTGCTGAAGTCATCAATTTTGGCCCAAGGGGGATTGTCCGTGGCGGACGGATGCCGCTGCCTAACCAAAGACAGTAACACATCTATAGAAAAAGAAGGGTATATCCCTTATTCCCTTCAGGCATGACCTGAAGGCTTTCA
>NZ_JAMXSP010000037.1:0-23321 GCF_025457485.1 Hallella absiana | reverse complement strand
AGAATGACGAAAGCAAGAAGATTGTCTGGCAGTTCCGTACAGAGGATGCAAGAGTGAAGTTAATTTCTCTTTATCCGAAGTTATGAGTATAACAGAAGAAATGATCAGGACACTACACTAGTGCGGCAAAAAGAGACCAGAGCTACCTTCGACAAGTCCTCAAAGGTAAGCGGAACTTCACCATGGATGTGCTGCAGGACATAGGTACTGCATATGACATGAGATACATTATCGTGCCTGTACCAGAGTCTCCACAGTTGAAACGCTTGATAGCCGGTTACGGTGAAGAGCAGGAGTGTTATTGGAGAGTGCCGTTGGGAGACGGCAGCAACGCACTCTTGGATTTTCTCATCAATGCCGCTGGCAACAAGGGCAACTATGAGGAAATTTGGAAGGCAGCCTTTATGTTTAATGCTGTTCTTGCGCGAGCCGCATCAACCGAAGGCAGCAGGGAAGATATCATTGAGATGCTCTCATCAGGCACTGAGAAGCTACTGGATCTTATCTGGCGATTAACCCATTAATACTCCGAGACGGAACGAGAGAACCCTTAACATAATCAACTAATTAAAAATTGTAAGAGAGTAATGGAGAAAGCACTGACTCAACAACTTGAGACCATGTGCAGAATGCTTACAAAGACTCGTGAGGATGTCAAAGTCCTAAAAAATCAAGTAAGCACTCTTCACTTGGTCTTGACCGGAGAAAACCCACCTCCTGAAGAGAACAGAACTAATTCTTTTGATCATGACGCGGAGGAGATTCTCCGCGCCAAGAACATAGAGGTTGGAAGCCGTGATGTTATGGAGATTTTACAAATTTCCGAGACCACGCTGAAGCGTTGGCGAAGAAACGGGAAGCTGGAATTCACGTACATATCCATTAATCATGTCACTTACAAGCTTTCGAAACTGTACGAAGCTGTCAACACTGGAATAGTGAAGTGTAAGGGACTCGGCAAAATCAAAGCCTTGGAGCGTATCTTGACTTACTCAAGGGATGTGAGCCAACTGAGAGAAAACAATGATTAACTACTGCATATGCTATGGATATTAAAATTCAGATTCTGAACAGGACACGTCAAGGTCTTGACGTGTTCCATCACTACCTGGGTGTGAAGTTCATTCCAAACAGAAGTTTCAAGAACCCTTTGTACAATGATACGAAGGCATCGTGTTCCATCTATCTGAACAAGAAGTCTGGAATCTATATGATGAAGGATTTCGGTGACCCGGAGTACTCAGGCGATTGCTTTTGGTTGGTCGGCAAGATGTTGGGGCTTGACATGAAGAGCGACTTCAAGCAGATTCTGCGACGTATCAACGAGGATATGCACCTCTGCATACCCATGGATGTAACGACTGACAACAGAAATGGGAACTGGCAGACAAACTTTGCTGAGCCTAAGCCCAGATCTTTTGCCAATACTGCATCAGAGAGTTATGCTGAATCAAAAGTTGACGAACAACTCTCACCGCAGCCGAACGTCAAACTCGCCTACAAGGAGTTCTCGGAAGTGGAACTGCAATACTGGGGTCGGTATGGCATTACAGCAAGTACCCTTAAACGCTTCAAGGTAAGGAGCGCAAAATCGCTCACCGGTGTGTCAAAGGAGGGAAAGAAATACAAGATATACTCTCAGCCCAACGAGCCGATGTTCGTGTATCACACCGTTGACGAAGCCGTTAAGGTGTATATGCCGAAGAGCAAGCTGCGGTTCATGTATGCGCACCGGCCGAGTGGTGAGTATGTCTACGGACTGGAGCATCTGCCGGCGCGCGGACACATGGTGTTCATCACCGGAGGAGAGAAGGATGTCATGTCGCTCTCGGCACATGACTTCAATGCTGTCTGCTTCAACAGTGAGACAGCGGTCCCGCCAATCAACATCATTGAGAATCTTCACCGGCGGTTCAAGCATATCGTCCTGCTCTATGACATGGACGACACGGGCAAGAAAAGTGCTGCAAGAATAGAGCTGGCTTTGAGAGCTTATGGCGTGAAACGGTTGGAACTGCCGCTTGCTGGAACCAAAAGCGAGAAGGACATCTCTGACTTCTTTGCTCTCGGACATACCGCCGACGAACTCAGCAGGATAATCACAGAATTCATTCAGAAGATATACCGCAAGAGCTCGGTCATTTTCAAGTCGTGCGAACTGGACTATGCAAATCCACCCGCAAGGTCTTCTTCGGTGGTCGAGGTCAATGACGTACCGGTAGGCACCTCTGATAACCTTTTTTGTCTCACCGGGGGTGAGGGCGTGGGAAAGAGCAACTTCGTTGCTGCCATCATCTCCGGTACAATAGCTGAGAGTGCGCTGGACGCCGAGCGCACGCTGGGCCTTACCATCATCCCGAATCCGTCGGGTAGGGCCGTTATTCTCTTTGACACGGAGCAGTCTGAGCATCAGCTTTACAAGAATGTGCGTAAGGCTGTCAAGAGGGCTTATCTCGATGACAAGCCGGACTTCTTCCATGCCTATCATCTGTCGGAGCAGTCGCGCAAGGAGCGTCTTGACATCATCCGAACGGCACTCGACATGAACTTCCATCAGCACAAAGGCATCCAGTTGGTCATCATCGACGGTGTGGCAGACTTGGTGCGTTCTGCCAACGACGAGCTGGAGAGTGTTGATGTCATTGATGAGCTGTACCGTCTTGCAGGATTCTATCATTGTTGCATCGTCTGTGTGTTGCACTTTGTGCCTAACGGGGTTAAGCTCAGAGGACATATAGGCTCTGAGCTTCAGCGCAAGGCTGCCGGCATTCTGTCCATTGAGAAAGACACCAATCCTGCCTACTCTGTGGTCAAGTGCATCAAGGTGCGAGACGGAAGTCCGCTGGATATTCCGATGATGTCTTTCGGATGGGACAAGAAGGAGGATATGTTCGTCTATATGGGCGTGAAGTCTAAAGAGGATAAGGAAAGACAGAAAATCAATGACCTCAAGAGCATAGCCCAGGGTATCTTCGAGAAGGTTGACAAGCTGACATATGGAGAAATGGTGAAGGCCATCGTCGATGCGATGGAGATACAGCCCCGGACGGCAAAGGACTATATCCGAACCATGAGGGATAAAGCAATTATAGAGCAGCTATCCGACCAATCCTATCAGCTCAAGATGTTCTGAGGCGATGCCGTGGCACCGGCAGTGCAGGTTACCTGCGCTGTCGGGCCATCTTCTTCTTTCGGTCAATGAGATTGGCGATAGAGAAGCCTGTCCAGAGTATGGGAAACATCAAAGCCCAGAAGAGGACCTTAAGGACCAGGACGACCGCTCCAATGACAACGGCGATGATGAGGGCGTAAAGGAAGAAGAGTGCGAACATGATAACATCTTTTTGAGGGTGAATAATTATGTTTGTTAACTCCTTAATTCTCTATAAAGATACGAATAATTTTCGAAATACGCAAGTTCTTCTGCGATTATTTTCTATAAATAAGCAATAAAATCAATCGTTTCCAACGACAAAATCACTGTCACTATGAGTACAAATACCATTCCAAATTATCAAAAAGCGATCTTGACTTTCAATGTGTTCTTCAGAGAGGACACCACAACACAGTCGTTTCTGCCGAGTATCGTATCAAAGGATACAGAGAACTGGGCTCTCTTCCGAAGTACTTTTGCAGGACGAAAGGACTGCAACCTGACCATCGTGGACAAGTCGATCGAGACACCTTTCCACTGCTTGTTGGTAGCATTGTTCTGCAAGCAGCTCGAAGATGAGTTACAGACTGAATTTGAGAACACAACCATGATTCTGTCTCCGCTCCGCAAAGAGCATCCGGGCAGCATCAACATTGCCAACATGCCTTTTGACAAGACAGAGAACCGCAACGACTATCTGCAAGAGTGCTTCTCAAAGGTATCGGGAAGGAAGGTTAAGATAGCGACAAAACGCAATCCGATACTCTGCAGGGACATCAAAATCTCTACTGGCGATTATACTCTTTTCCTCCGCTTTGAGGGTGGGATGGCTAATGGATGGCAGGTGGACGACGCTTATGTTGCGAGTATGACACCTAAAGAGCTTCTGCCTTTTGTCTCCAGTAATGTAAAATGCAAGAATATATTCACGCATGGCTACAGTCAGAATGGAGTATTCATCAATATAGATTTCTTGACAAAATACCGCGTGTGTATTCCGTAATCTGCATTTGACACCAGCAAAAGTGTTATTGGCGGATTTCAGTCAAGAGGCAGGCACAAAAGATAGAAACTATCAGAGCAATCCAAGCTATCAGCTACAATCTATAGATAGAATCTATCTGATCTATCTAAGTGATCTGCAGATAGAATCTATCCAATCTATCTAAGCAATCTTTAGATAGAACCTATCAGAACTATCTGAGCTATCTAAGGATAAAATCTATCTAAGCAATCTTAAGATAGAATCTATCAGAGCAATCAGAGCAATCTACGGATAGAATCTATCTAAGCAATCTAAAGATAGAATTTATCTTTTGCATAGTTCGAGCCAGTAAAATACTGAGTTTGCTGATGACACGATGGCGCATGCTTTTAGTACGATTTCACTTATACTATTGGAATATTGAGCACTTCAACATGGAGAACGAAACATATCTACTTGTAAATCGGCACTTTTACCCTATTAACAGGCTTTGCCACCGCTACGGCAGTCAATTGGGAGTAGCAAGTTGTACTTTTGTACGTACACTTCGGTTATCACCTCAGCGCACTTCAAAAGTCACTTGCCAGCAGAGCTGGGGAGGAAAAACGGTCGCAACTCCCTATTCCTTATCAGATGAACCATAACCAACCATCCGACTATGAAGAAGAAATGTATCCGCTTGGAAATCCGTCTCACTCCTGATGAGTCTCAGATGTTCCAGAAGAAAGCGCAGAACTACGGTGGCAACATGAGTGCCATGGTACGTGATGCCGTCAGACGCTTCGACGACAAACGGACAAGAGGGAAGATTGAGACAATGGAGGCGCTGCTTCAGTTCTATAAAAAATATCAACAACAACTGTCATGGCTTGGCGGCAACTTCAACCAGTGTATGCACCGGGCAAACGAGCTGGCAATAGCCGGTGAACTCTCCGAGAGCTACTTCCGAAGCACTTTGTTTCCAGAGACCCGAAAGGCTGTAAAGGCTATAATGGCTGTCAAAGCTGAACTGGATGCCATTCACGACAAGCAAGAGGAGACTTAACCATTAGCAAGAAAAAATATCAACCATTCTGCCATATATTGACATGATCATCACCATTCTTCCATCGTCTGCCAACTTCCATGCCATAGCCTACAATGAGATGAAGGTTGAGAAAGGTGTGGCTACACTCTTAGAGGCTCAGAACATCCTTGGGCTCAGACTGGAGAATTACACGTCCGAAAAGCTCCGGCAGTTCTTCCTCGACTACTCTTCGAGGAACACGCACATCCAAAACGCCCAGTTCCATGTAGCAGTCAGCTGCAAGGGGAGCGAGTACACCCATGAGCAACTGCTTGACATCGCGCATCGTTATCTTAAGGAGATGGGGTATGCGGATGCCGGACAGCCGCTACTTGTCTATGCGCACCATGACACAGACAACAACCATATCCATATCATTACCTCGCGTGTGGCTCCCGACGGTCATAAGATCGACCATAACCACGAGAAGCGGCGTTCGCATCAGGTTACACAGAAGATAATGGAGGATTTCTCTGGGCAGAAGCAGGAACCGGAGGTCAACGACATCGTTAAAGAGGCACTTGCTTATCGCTACACGTCTAAGGCGCAGTTCTGTGCCATCATGGAGAGTTTGGGCTATGACTGCAAGGATGATGACGAGAAACCGCTCATACATCTGTATCGCGGTGGGGGAGAGCTGGGTACGATACCTGTGCAGCTCATCATGCAGCATGCGCTGAAAGATAACCGCCCCGACAACAGGCGGCGTCAGCAGCTGCGGGCCATCCTTCAGAAGTACCGTAATCTCAGTGCTAACAAGGAAGAGCTCGCTGCCCACATGAAGCGAAAGTTTGGTATCAGTCTTGTGTTCGTCGGCAAGGCGGACACACCGTATGGTTACATCCTTGTTGACCATAAGAGCAAGACCGTTTTCAAAGGCGGTGAGTTCCTAAGTATCAAAGAGCTGCTGCAATTCGAGGATGCCGCCACCCGGTTTGCCAAGATTGAAAAGACCATCGACGAACTGTTGGCCGACAATCCGAAACTCACCACGCTCGACATCAACCGCATCCTCTACCGGCAGTTCGGCACACGCATCCACAAGGGTACCGTGTCATGGAGTGGGGAGACCATTCAATTACGCCCGGAAGTTACAGAGCAACTTCGTCAGAACTATCTCGTCAGCAGAGGCATCCATCCGTCATCCCACACTGCCATAAACAAAAATTCCCTGCCGTCTCAGAGAGACAACAGGGAAGATGGTGGTAATATTCAGCGACCTATGCCAGATACCGGAGGAGCCACTGACTCTAACCGTGAATGGGAGCTGAACGGTAATATGGATATGTCAGTTGATGACGAGGAAGCTCAGAGAAGGAAATGGAGAAGGTAAAATGCACAAAATCAAAGAGGTGCTTGATCGGCGTGATAATATCGCTCGGTGGGTACCGCCTGTAGCGCTGTTATGGTACCGCTGTTTTATGCGGACAAATATTTCATATCACTCTTGTGGTACCGCTCATATTTAGTTGTCATAACATTGTTCCTTGACCGCGTGAAGCACCACCTCAAAACATTCTGTAGCACTATTTTGGTACCGGTTGTCATCTATACCTAAGTTCTTGATTTTTATGGTTAAATTCGCAACATGGCCGTAAGGCCTGTTTGTATTCACATCATTAACCATTAAAATTAAAGAACTATGTCTACATCTAAATTGAGACAAATTCTTCAGTTGCTTGGCGATGGGATGTCGCAGAACAAGATCTGCAGCGAAGTCCATTGTAGCAAGCGCAAAGTATCGGCGACACGTCGTCTCGTCGATGTTGATGGCAGGGGTATCGGGGAGTTGCTCCTACTTTCTGATGCCGAGCTGGACCGGCTGCTCACCAAGGATGGCGAAGGCTCCGTTTCGGAGGACGCACGCAAGCAGAAACTTGCATCTATGATGCCGGAGATCATGAGACGCCTCTCTCGCCGTCACGCCCACGTTCAGTACGTCTTTGAGGACTACTACAGAAAGGAGTGTCCTGACGGATACGGCTACACACAGTTCAAGAAGTATGTCACAGAGTACCGCAAGAACCATGACGTATCCTACCACAACACCTACGAGCCTGGAGACGAGTGGCAGATTGACTTTGCCGGCGATCCCCTGTATGTTACTGATCGTCTGACTAAGTCGAAGATCAAGGTAGTCGTGCTCGTTTGCGTCATGCCATACAGCAACCTTCCGTTCATAATGGCCTTGCCAAGCGCCAAGACAGAGTACTTCTATCATGGTCTCAACAAAGGACTGGAGTTCATGGGAGCATTGCCGAAGGTCGCCAAGAGCGACAACATGAAGCAATGGGTCACGAAGTCCGACCGCTACAGCCCTACATTCTCTGATGCCAATGTGGAATGGGGTTTCTATTATGGCATAGCTACTACAGCCTGCCGAGTTCGTTCCCCACGTGACAAAGGGCCTGTAGAGGGTGCCGTGAATCAATTGTACCGGTTCATATACGCGCGCATTGAGAGCGAGGAGTTCTTTGACATCAATTCACTCAACAGCCGTATGTGGGAGCTTCTTGACGAGTATTGTGACCGGCCGTATAAGGGAAGCACAAGATGGGAGATCTTCAACAAGTATGAGAAGCCGAAGATGCAGCCGCTTCCCGAACGCATGTTCCGTTTTCGCTGTCGCAAGACCGTCAAGCTCGGCAGCACCTACCATGTATGCGTAGGGCCTGAACGTCATTTCTACAGTGTCCCATACAAGTACGTCGGTCAGATGGTCAAGGTGATGTGGGACGCAGAGTTCGTTGAGGTCTATGTCGGCGATGACCGTGTGGCGTTCCATCAGCGCAGTCTTGTACCTTACGGTTATGCAACGTCTGACGATCATATGCCGGAGAATCACACGGCATATGAGGCTGGTCAGGGACAGAATGCCGCCACCCTCATAGAACGTGGCATGCGCATTGGAGCGTCCGTCAAGTGGGCTATCGAGAGCATCCTCAAGCGCACCACGTTTCCCCAACAGGCGTACGGGACGTGCAACGGCTTGCTCGCACTTGGCAAAAAGTATGGGTATAACCGGCTCGTACGTGCATGTGAAATCATGCAGCAGAACACAGGTACAGTCACATACCGTGCGGTGGATAATATCCTCAAGAACAACCGTGACCTTCCGGACAATCCTTCCGAGACGGTATCACGTACCCCTTTCAACGACAATGTGAGAGGAGCGGATGCGTTCCGCAGTATCATAGAATCAGACCAGAAACAGGAGGATGACAGCCATGGAGAGTGACATGTTGATTACTCAGCTCAGAGAGCTGAAGCTGTATGGCATGATGGATGCTGTAGAGAGTCTGGTAAAGCTGCCCGTACAGATGAGACCCGGACTTGAGGGCACAGTGGCGAGACTGATAGAGGCAGAGAGACGGTACCGTGATGATAGTATTGCCGCTCGCCTGAGAAAAGCCAGCAAGCTGCCCATGCATGTTGCTGTGGAGGATGTAATCTGTTCCACGGCCAGGAACCTGACAAATGAAACGCTCTCCTCTTTGGCGGACTGCAGTTTCATACGTAACGGAGAAAACCTGATCATAACAGGTCTGACTGGGACCGGCAAGACGTATCTCGGATGCGCGCTGGGTGAACAAGCCTGCTTGCTTGGGTTAAAGACCCTGTACCTGAACATGAACCGTTTCATCGAGATTCTCAAGCAGGCCAAACTCGATGGCACGCTTAACAAGCTACTCACAAAAATCGAAAAGAACAAGGCTTTGCTGATTGATGACTTCGGGCTGCAGGAGCTCACGCAAGAATGCCGTCTTGCCCTGCTTACGCTCTTGCAGGAGATGCATGAGAAGGGATCACTGATCATCATCTCACAGTTGCCCGTGGACAGATGGTATGATTATCTTGCAGAGCCTACTCTTGCTGATGCCATCATGGACCGGCTTGTCGGATCATCCCATCATGTGAATCTTACAGGACCATCCATGCGCAAGCGGAAGATTAAGCTCTGATCCCTGACCGCGTGAGCGGTTAATTCCTATCCGCTCATATCACTTCGGTGGTACCGGTACCAAGCGAGTGATATGAGCGGTACCTTGAAAGCGTCGCGCATGGTACCATTAAAGTGCTACAGCGGTACCACGCGAGTGATTTTATCATTGAATTTTTAATTGTGTCTGCATTGCAGTGTATTTTAAGATACATTGCAGTTCATACGAGTTTTGATAAATATATCCGATTTTTGCAAAATGAAAGAAAAAATAACTTCAAAACAAGAGATTGTAAAAATGCAACAGAAGAGAGCTGAACTACAAAAGGAAGCTAAAAAAACAAAGCGTGAAGTCATTGTACCTCGGATGAAAGACATCGTCTTTTGTTCACCGGAAGGATTTCTATCCCCGGATGAGGATGTGATAAAGGCCCTTTCCGATAGAAGTGGTATAGACGAAAAGCTGATCCGCAAAATTTTGAATGGAAATGTGGATTTCAAAATAAGTTCCCTGAATCGCATAGCCGAAGGCCTTGACCTTGTATACATTCTCGTTCCCGTCGTTAAATCGTCTGGTCTCAGAAGAAGAATTGCTTATTTTGGCAAGATGGTCGGTCATATCTGGCAGATACCAAGTAAAAAGACTGCCGAAGCAATGCCCTATCTTATCAGAGAGTTTTCTGCAATAAAAGATGTTTCAAGGGAAGTCTTCACCACAATCTATAAACTCATACAGGTCGCTTCTGGTGCTATCAGAGGTGGAGGAAAAGACGCGAAACTCATTGAGATATTGAAGAAATGTACCAAGGAGATAGAAAACCTTGTGCATGAAGAAGCGGAAGGTTAGCTGACAGATAGAGTCAACTGGACCACAATACAAATTTGAGAGACTAATCGACATTCCTTTTATGGTTTGTCAACTCCATTAATGATTAATTTAATTTGGACAAAACAGAATGAGACGGTATCTTGTAAAAATTGCCATGCAGTACGGGTTAATGGCCCAACAGATTCAGTCGATTGATTTCGATTTGCTTGAAAAACTATCAATGAGTATTACGCCAAGGCGCACGCTTTCTATCTGAAATCCGTCAAAGAATGCCAATTGGACTCCAAGGAGGACAAGGAGAAGCAGAAGATGACTGACCTCAGGAATCTTGCTGTCAGTATCTATGAGAAGGTGGACAAGCTGGCGTATGGAGATATGGTGAAGGCTATTGTAGACTCTATGGAGGATGCCGCTACCCGGTTTGCCAAGATTGAGAAGACCATCGAAGAGCTGTTGGCCGACAATCCGAAGCTCACCACGCTCGACATCAACCGCATCCTCTATCGGTAGTTCGGCACACGCATCCACAAGGGTACCGTGTCGTGGAGTGGGGAGACCATTCAATTACGCACGGAAGTTACAGAGCAACTTCGTCAGAACTGTCTCGTCAGCAGGGGCATCTATCCGTCATCCCACACTGCCATAAACAAAAATTCCCTGCCGCAGAGCATAGTGCATTATGCACTACATAATAGTATCTGAATAAAAATCTGCGAGATCCGCGAGATCTGCGTGAGAATATTCCCACGGAGCCTTTATTTCTCACAGATACCACAGATTTCACAGATAGATAAAATAGTGCACGATGCACTAAGTAGATAAGAATGAAAAATTTGCGAGGCCTGTGCGCCTATCTCTCACGCTGCCCCATCCTCTTTACCTTCTGCCAAATGTCTTCGTAAGTCATATATAAAAAATGTGAGTATAAAGACATTCTGTTTAGAATCCCTTCATACCCACATTCTATCGCAAAATAGCTGCTTTTACTTCAGTGTACTCTGATACCATTCGTAGAGTTTTTCAACACCGTCCTCGATTTCCACTTTGTGGTGCCAACCAAGGTTGTGTAGCTTCGTCACATCGATGAGCTTACGTGGGGTGCCGTTTGGCTTAGTCTTATCCCATACGATCTCACCCTCAAAGCCGACAGTCTTCTTCACCAGTTCTGCCAGCGACTTGATGGTGAGCTCCTTGCCCGTGCCCACGTTGATGTGGCAGTTGCGGATCTCTCCGAGACTTGGAATAGCACCGCCACGACCTTCTGAGTTGTTGCGGTTAACCTCACCGTCGGTCTTTGCACCATAGAACACGGAAGAATATTTCTCAATGCCGATGATGTCGCTGAAGTCTACGTTGAGAAGAACATGTACCGAGGCATCAGCCATGTCTTCGCTCCAGAGGAACTCGCGCAGCGGAGAGCCGTCACCCCACAGTGTCACCTTGTTGTTGTCGATACCGTAGAAATCGAGAGCCTTCAGAATGCGCTCCTTGTCATTCTTACCATCGACATTGCCTTCGCCAATGATGGCACGCAGTTTGTCTGTGGGATTAATAGGACGCTTGTCCATATCCACGCGGATGGCATCCCAGTCGCCCTCGTGGATGAGCTTGGCAAGATAAATCTTGCGCATCATTGCCGGCATCACGTGAGAGTTCTCAAGATGGAAGTTGTCGTTAGGACCATAGAGATTCGTCGGCATCACGGCAATATAATTTGTACCATACTGCAGGTTGTAACTCTCGCACATCTTCAGTCCGGCTATCTTAGCGATGGCATACTCCTCGTTGGTGTACTCCAGCGGTGAGGTGAGCAGTGCATCCTCCTTCATCGGCTGGGGTGCATTCTTCGGGTAAATGCACGTAGAACCGAGGAAGAGAAGTTTCTTCACATGGTGCTTGTATGCCTGTTCGATGACGTTGCACTGCATCTTCATGTTCTGCATGATGAAGTCAGCACGGTAGAGTGAGTTAGCCATGATGCCTCCCACAAAAGCAGCTGCTAACACAACAGCATCAGGTTGCTCCCCATCGAAGAATTTCTTTACAGCGAGTTGGTCGGTGAGGTCCAACTCCTTGTGTGTGCGGCCCACGAGATTGTTATAGCCGCGCTTCTTCAAGTTATTCCAAATAGCCGATCCTACCAATCCATGGTGCCCGGCAACATAAATCTTACTATTCTTATCTAACATAACAATAAATTAGTAATTAGCAATGAGCAGTGAGCAATTAGATAAATGAGCAATTAGTAGTTAGTAGTTAGCAATTAGTAATGAGCAGTGAAGAATGAGCAATGAGCAGTGAGCAACTATGCTGATTACTTTCCATCTTTAAGTGTTTTCGTTATAGCAATGAGTATTCGCAGTATTTCTTGGCAATCTTCATACAATGACTTATATTCATTATCTGTAATGAATTCGGATTTATGCAACAAGCGAATCCAATACCGGCTTTCATTGCATTCCTTCAGCGAAATATAAAGTTTAGCCTTAAAGTCGTCCTTACTGATAGCGAATTCAGCCTCTGCAATGTTAGCTCCAATACTTGTACCAGAACGTAGTAGTTGCTTACTCATTACAAACTCTCTATCATTCTCTCTTGTGGTCAAATACTTGTAGAGCTTGACAATTCGTAAAGCAAAATCTTCAGACTTTACACTAACAGTATTTTCAGCTTTCATTTTATTGCCAATTACTAACTACTAATTCCTCATTACTCATTGCTCATTACTAATTTCTCACTACTCACTTCAAGTAAATTAACATTCTCGCAAGAGAAAGCTTAATTTACTTGACGATTCCCTTCTCTAGATACTCTTCCAGATTCACTCTTACTTTAGCAGCAGCATCATCAGCTGCGACCTTCTTCATATCGCTATCGACCATGATCTTGACGAGTTCCTCGAAAGAGGTCTTGTTAGGATTCCAACCGAGGTTAGCCTTGGCCTTTGTAGGATCCCCCCAAAGGTTGACGACATCCGTAGGACGGTAAAAGTCGGGTGATACTTCCACGAGCACTTTGCCCGTAGTCTTGTCGATGCCCTTCTCGTCAGCTCCTTCGCCCTGCCATTCGAGCTCAATGCCCACATAGTGGAAGGCAAGCGTAGCAAACTCACGCACTGTGTGCTGCACGCCCGTAGCGATCACGAAGTCATCCGGCTTCTTGTTCTGCAGAATCAGCCACATACACTCCACGTAGTCCTTGGCATAGCCCCAGTCTCGGCGGCTCGACAGGTTACCGAGATACAGCTTGTCCTGCTTACCCTGCTTGATACGTGCAGCAGCCAGCGTTATCTTGCGAGTCACGAAGGTCTCGCCGCGACGCTCACTCTCATGGTTAAAGAGAATACCGTTGCAAGCGAACATGTTGTATGCATCGCGATACTCCTTCACGATCCAGAAGCCATACTGCTTGGCTACAGCATAAGGAGAGTAAGGGTGGAACGGTGTGTTCTCATTCTGCGGTACTTCCTCCACCTTACCATAGAGCTCAGAGGTAGAAGCCTGGTAGATACGACAAGATTCCGTCAAACCACACACTCGCACAGCCTCCAAGATGCGCAGCACGCCCACAGCATCCACGTCAGCCGTATACTCTGGAGAGTCAAAGCTCACCTGTACATGGCTCTGTGCAGCCAGGTTGTATATCTCAGTAGGCTTCACTGTGCCCACGAGAGCCACTAGCGCCATCGAATCGCTCATGTCAGCGTAATGCAAGTGGAAGCCTGGCTGTCCTTCCAGATGTGCTATCCTTGGACGAAAGTCCACCGATGACCGCCGGATAATTCCGTGCACGTCATACCCCTTACTCAGCAGCAGCTCTGCCAAATAGCTGCCGTCTTGTCCTGTAATGCCCGTGATGAGGGCAACTTTTCTTTTTTCCATTATATTAATACTACAATTTCCCAAAAAATATCGTATTATTGATTACCATAAAGAATTACTTTAAGCTAAGTTCTTTATAAGTGATTGCCTAAGAAGTTTCGGTAGCCATAACAGGTTTTCTGCCGGTGACAGCCAAAAGAAACGTATGATATGCTGTAAAGAACGCGCCCCCGTTTCCATAGAATGCTTCCATCCTCCTTGCTGTTCCTTGCGGCCATATTTACCGAAGTTGCCATAAAGCAAGACGTTTGACATGATTTTGTTAACGTATCTCTGGTCGCTATCTGTGAGAGCATAAGGGAAGAACTTTTCATCCATACCAAGAACATCCGTCAGTATTGCGCCGAATGCTTTAAAAGCACGGAGCAAACCGAGCCGTTCTAGTTTGGCAGTAAGCTCAGAGACAACTATCTCTTCATGCTTGGCCTCAAAGAACATCATCCAGTCGATGAACTGACGCAGTGCAATGCCTTCTTTCAGAAAATGATGGTAGATGTGTACGAACAGATAGATGGAATTAAGAGTAGGGGGTAGAGTTGGAACCTCAACACCATTGATCACGACATGGTCGAGAATGTCATCAAAATAGCTTTCTATCAGTTCATCCCAGTACCGTTGCTTACTCCCACTTGCAAAGACTGCTGTGTGATAGTGCATCTCGAATGGGACACCATCCTTGGTAAATTCCAAATGTTGACCGGAATGGTCGTCTGTAATCGTAACTTCCTTTTCCAATAAAGATTTGGCTCTGCCCCAATCCCTCTTGAACACATAGAAGTCCACGTCACCGCTCGTCCGCATTTTGGGTAATGGATAGTATAATGCAATGGCCTGTCCCTTAAATACAAAAAAGCCGATGTCATTACTTTGCATGAACTTCGCGAGGTTCGCAACGGCATCATTAGTCTTTGCATTCCGTCGGACTATCTGGGTGTATGCACCCATCCATTCCATTACTTCATCCTCAGATGGCTTGTTGGCAACGTCACCAAGTCTTTGGATTCCCTGCCAATAAATGCCTACAATCGTCTGTTCCTTTGCGAACGACAACAAGCTCCGCCAATTAATTCGTTCAACACACGACGGAGCCTGCACTTTTCTGTTAAGGCACCACCGCAAGAAAGCTATATAATCATTGTCGTACATACAGTTTATTTTAGGTAAACAGGGTAGCCCAATCCTTAGGAAACAGTTCTTTTAGAATGTCGAACGTCCGTCACGCGATTATGAAACGTTCGTCACTCGATTACGTGACGTTCGTTATACTAATGTATGTCGTTCGTCAGACTTTGGCAATCGGATTATATTCTGCCAATGAAAACAATTAGCCACAGACAACAAGGGTAATTTGCCCATACCATCTGTGACTAACCATCTTCTGCCTATTACTTCTTGCAGAATTCATTCGTCAAGTCAATGATTTTCTGCACTTCTTCATCTGTCAGTTCATAGAACAGTGGCAGACGGACAAGGCAGTCGCCATAGTGGTCACAGTTGGGAAGTTCGCGGCCATCGTGCTTGTCCTTGTAGTATTCACTGCTGTGAAGAGGAAGATAGTGGAATGTTGGGGTAACGCCATTCTCCTTCATAAACTTCATATACCTTGTGCGGTAGTCGAGATTCGGGAATACCATATAGAACATGTGCGCATTGTTGGTAGCATAATCCGGAATATATGGCATACGGATTGAGGGGTCAATCTGTCCGTTTAGTCCATCCCAATACATCTGCCAGATGTGCTTGCGCTTGTTCTGAATGTCATCCATCTGCTCAAGCTGTGCCCACAGATAAGCAGCATTAAACTCTGAGGGAAGGAATGAACTGCCCATGTCAACCCAGCCGTACTTGTTCACCATTCCACGGTAGAACTCAGCTCGGTTGGTACCTTTCTCCCATATTATCTCTGCACGGCTGATGTAGCGGTCGTCATTGACAACGCAAAGACCACCTTCTCCGCTGCTGATATTCTTAGTCTCGTGGAAAGAGAACGCACCGAAATGACCGATGGAACCAAGCGGGCGTCCCTTATAATAAGAGTCAATAGCCTGCGCAGCATCCTCAACCACAAAAATGCCATGCTCGTTGGCAAATTCCATAATGGGATCCATGTCAACAGCCACACCAGCATAGTGAACAACACAGATAACCTTTGTGCGTGGTGTTACAAGAGGCTCGATGTTTTCCAAACTTACATTCGGCGACTCCTTACTGCTGTCGCAGAAGACGACCTTCGCTCCTTCACGCAGAAAAGCCAGTGCAGATGAGACAAATGTGTAGGAGGGGACAATCACTTCATCTCCCGGTTTCAGCTTGCAGAGCATAGCACACATTTCCAAAGCGTCAGTGCCAGATGTGGCCAACAGACATTTCTTGAAGCCATACTTTTTCTCCAAGAACTCATGACACTTTTTAGTAAACTGTCCGTTGCCTGACATTGTAGTGGAGTGACAAACATCCTCCAGATACTTCAACTCCTTGCCGGAGAAGTAGGGCTTGTTAAATGGAATCATAATTGTTGAATGATTATTTGTTATTTTGTTCTTTTAACGCATTGAAATAGAACTCCTGCATACGAAGTGATTCACTATGGGAATCGAAACCTGCCTTTACAATATCTTCTGAGTGGGTACAGCGAACCGGGATGTTTTGCTGCACTACAGGTATAATCTCCTCGGCCCATTTGGATGCTGGCTCCTCAAGACTTATATAGTGTGCCAAGTCACATGCCTTTGCCTCCGGTGTAATCTCTGTGGAGAAGAATATGGGTAGGCCACAGCTCTGCGACTCAAGACCAACGACAGGCAGTCCTTCGTAGAGACTTGGCAGTAGAAAAGCATCAAAGGCATTATAAAACTGGTTGATGTCTTCCCTACGGCCCAAGTTGACTACCTTGTCATCAATACCATATTCCTTAACCCGTTTCATCATGTCTTCTTCAAGGTTTCCAAAACCGATGAGTACAAGCTTGGCATTATTCTGCCGCTTTTGAATCTCATTGAAGATGTCAATGATGAAAGCAGGATTCTTCTGCGGCATATACCTGCCTATAAAACCATAAACTGTATTGTCCTCCCATCCGAACTTCTTACGGGTAACCTCTCTAAGTTGTGGGTCGTATGGATGGTCGCTTGCGTTAATGACTGTCTTGAATATGGCTATCTTGCCCTCATCATATGCCTTCTTGCCGAACTGGAAAATACCGCAGTCAACGCCACATGCCATGAAGTAATTGGCATCAACGGATGAGAAGGGACGCAGAGCATACTTAATGAATGTCTTCCACTCATGTTTGTTGGCCATCGAAAGACTCTCTGAAATTCTAACCTTTATTCCTTCCCTCTTTGCCAAAACCATAGGGAAGAGATTCATCATACTATTCCACGCATGTACGACATCATAATGCTCGGCCCTGAAGATAGCCTTCATGTCACGCATGTTGCCAATGATATTCTGATAAGGAGTGATTTTGTAAACTTTGCCTCCATATTTCTTCACTTCCTCTTCCGGAATGGAGTTGGAGTCTGAATCACAGATAAAGTCAATTCTAACTTTTTGAGTATCTACGTGTCTCAAATACTCAAGGACCAGGTTCTTCTTACCACCGGAATGAACCTTGCCCAATATGTATGCCACTTTTATCATAAACTAATAATTGTAATATCCGAGTTTGAGCATCATCTGCTTGGCTCTTGCAATCGGGTCCAAAAGCAGATAGCAGTGGAGGCGCAGAAGTACGACAACAATTTTTCTATAGATGTCCATGTTTTCCGTGCTCACTAACTTTATGGAATCCTTAAAGAGCTGGCTGTCATTGATGACTTTTGAATAATGCCTAACTTTATTCAGTAGAGAATTTGAATTTCTTGGACTGAAGTAGGTGTTCATCGCTATAGCTATAAGCATATAGACCGTTCTTTCATAGAAAGCAGACTGAAAAGCATCCTTGTTCTCAAAGCTTTGGATATCCTCCCAAATTACTTTGTAGCAATCCGCCAAGAATTTTGTGTTGCCTTCATCAACTTTATGTGATATTGAGGTCGGGATGTATCTGTAGTGATAGAAGCACCGGTTAATATACAATGCTGCTTTGGCGTGATAGAACGCGCGTAACGAAAACTCTACGCCTTCCGAGCCTTGTTTCAATCGCTCGTCGTGGAAGATGCCGTATTTTCTCGCATATTCCATGTTTACCAACTTGCATGTTCCGTCCGAAAGACCGTATTTATAGATGAGCGTTCGGCGTGCAAGTTCCTTACACCCTTCTTCATCATACGATAGCCATTCAGACTGACATCTGTCGTTGCTGTTCCACTTGTCAATGGTCTTGTCCCCCAACTCCTCAATATAATGCCAGAAGACGACATCTACATTTGGATTGGCTTTTATGGCCTCTACAAGTTTCTCGCACATATCGGTGTCCACCCAGTCGTCACCATCCAGGTAAGTAATCCATTCACCAGTTGCATGGTTATATCCGGAATTTCTTGCCTGCACCAGTCCCTTGTTGTCATGGATGGATCTAATACGAGAATCTTCTTTGGCGTACTTGTCACAGATTTCCATCGTTTTGTCTTGTCCGCCAACCATCAGCAGCAGCTCCCAGTTGTCATAGGTCTGAGCCTGCACACTTTGAATACACTTATCTATATATTGGTCAACATTGTAAGCAGGTACCACAATGCTGACACGAGGCTTGTTGTTCATGATTTATTGTGAATTTGTATATGTACAAAATTTTCTATACCATATGACAGCAGATATTTGATGCTGTAAATGGGCGGCACCCGGCAAACACTGTGGATGCGCCTATATTTGTTATTTCGGCCCAAGGGGGATTGTCCGTGGCGGGCGGATGCCGCTGCCTAACCAAAGACAGTAACACATCTATAGAAAAAGAAGGGTATATCCCTTATTCCCTTCAGGCATGACCTAAAGGCTTTCATCTTGGAGTTGAGCGATTCTGCAGAAGCATTAGTGTCTCTGTTGATAAAGTAATTGAGTATCTCGTCCTCGTAGTGCTGGATAGACTGTTTTACGGATTTAATCTCTCTAAGGGTAGACTTGGTGACCTTCTTGTACCATCCTTCAAGCGCTTTCTTCGCAGTCTCCTTGGTGCTAGACTTCGTACGAAAGATTGCTCGGAGATCGTTTATCAGCCAATACGCCTCCTTCAGTTTCGGGAAAAGCCGGAACAAGATCCTTGCCCTCTTCTTCTGGTTTATGCTCCAGTCGCCATAGCTTCTGCCCAGTTGCTTCTTGCACCGGGTCAGAGCTTCTACCAAGGTCTCTCCATTGCTCAGCCTCTTGGGCTCAAACCTTGTATTCAGCCGCATTGGCTTGCGGCCTCGGCGCTTACCCTTGCATCGCTTCTTACCTTGCTTTTTCCTGCTGTTACGATAGTACTTGCGTTGCTTGGCGAGTTGTTCCAGGTGTTTCTTGAACTCTGCCTTCTGGCGGTTTACATCCTTGACAGCTTCCCGCTTGTATTTCATGCGCAGTTCCTCGATCCCTTCACCACCTCGTTTCATGACATGGAAGCAGTCGCGTACCACCATGGCATTAGGGAAGGCCATTCTCACGATAGAGCGCATGCTGTCGCTCAGGTCCATGGAGACCAGCCCTACCGCTTCCCGATCCTTTTGCGGCATCTTTCTCAGGACTTTGGCAACTGTCTCGGGGTCGGTGCCCTTGACAATAGCAACGATGGCGCCTTTCTTGCCATGCGCATCCTTGTTGTGGAGGATTGTGTACACCTCATGCCCGAACTCAGACTCGTCAATACCGAGCCTCGGGCCGAGGTTCTTGGCGATAAGTATTCCATCATCGACATTCTCTTTCTTAACCCAAGTGGGAAAATCGCTCAAAGTATCCTTGTAGGCACGCGCAAAAGTGTTGCCCTGGATCATGTAAGTCCAGCTCAGGCTCTTGGCTGTCACTGGCTCATTGTCCATCCGCTCTCTTTAAAAAAAGCGCCAGTTCCTTGGAGTATGACGTACCTTCGCAGACTATCTTCGCTGCCTCTTCCAGAGGAAATGAGACACTCTTACCATCAGCTGTAAGCCAGCGCCGACGACGCACATGAAGTATCGTCTTGCGGTTGCGAACAGGGAAGTCGTATATCATCCTCTCTTCACCGAAGCCGTTTGACTTGACGCCATCAAAGCCCTCTGGACGATTGTCCTTCTCATCAAGATATATGTGAAGCTCGGTCTTGTAAAGCTTCCCGTGATCTTTGGCTGGCTGCTCGTTGAAGTCCACCACGTCAAAGTAGTTAGTCACGCCCTCGGGGAGGATATATATCGCTAAACCTTTGTAGAAGTCTATCTTTTCTTGTTCCATGACCGCAAAGGTAAGCAAAAAAAATAGTTTTAGCACGCTATCATATCAAGTTCTTTGGTTAGGCAGCGGCATCCGCCTGCCACGGACAATCCCCCTTGGGCCGTTATTTCCAAATTTGAAAATAATAAATGATGGATATTTTTTTTTGTTGAAAATTAAAGAAATACATTTGAAACGATACACAAAGGATAATTCATTGTCGGCCTAACAAATAATTGCAGAGATGGTCTATAATCTTTCTGTCTACTTTTGAAGAGAACTTGCGTGCAAACATTCGGTTGGATTTTATGAGCGTTTCTAAGTCTTCATCCTTCCATATCCAAGGATCACCTCTATTCCAGTCAATTAGTCGCATGCAACCCTCGAATTCATCTTTTGTAGAGTATATTCTATCTTTAAATGGAGAATTCCATAGTAATGTTTGAACAAACATTTCATCAATACATAATCCGTATCGGAAGGTCTTTTTAATTAAATCTTCATTCTGAAGTATAAATTGTACAAGTTCATTTGTTATACTAAACCAATTTGCGCCTTTCTTAATTTCAATGTCATGTTTTATCCGATAGTGAATGAGCTTTTGTAAATTAATGAAGCCATCGTGAACTACATGTGAAAAAATCTTCTTTACAACAGAATTACTCCTGTAATTCCGAAGCCCAATATGTATAAACTCGGTTTTGAATGAAATATCCTTTACGCTTCGGGGGGGGGCATAACCAACAAACTCCTTTGAGTTATACATATCAAAGAACTTGTGAATTTCATTTTGCGTCTTTAAGGGAAGGTCAACTCCAGAAAGCAAATGATAACGCGCATATTTTCTATGTGATGCAGCTGTGTAAAGTAAAGTTAATTCTGTTTTTATTTGAGAGTATGAACCCCACTGTACATCTATCCTATTCGAAATAAAGTATATATTGCTATACTTTACTTTTACATCATTGAAAAGATTAATGTCAGATTTCTTATCTATATGAACATATATATCATTCCGTTTGTCATCTAACAAACTGATTAATTTATGAAAGCAATAAGGATCGTTATGCGCCATTATGAGATAAGCATGTTTGTCTGTTATCTTCATGTTTACTGGATTTTATGTTTAATAAAGGTTGAGAAATTTGAATATATAGACATCAAATGGAAATTGCCACTTAACCATAATTGAATACGCATTGGCAGAGGCATCTCCTTCCAATATTTCTTGTCAATCTTTAGAAGTCTTGCTCTCGCTTCCACATAATAATCCTTATTAGAATACCTAGCTGCAAAGACTAAATACATTACTACAGTTCTCAATTCTGCATAAGCTATTTGATTATTAAACTTACCTTCATACTGTAGGAAAAATTCCTTTATTATATCGAAAGATCTCCATTCCTGTAAGAGACGTTTTTTGTTAAACTTTTTGGAGTAAGATTCTTCAGACATAAAACGATAAACATATAAAGGCTCGTCAACTGATGATAAAGCCTTAGAATGGAAAACTAATATTGGTATAACTTGAAAATCCTCACCCATATTAATACCCTCTTCACAGTGAATACTATTATAAGTGTATATGTTGCGTCTTATAAATCTTCCCCATACATGTGCAGGTTGCTTACGCATAAACATATCTAATGCTAATTGGTGAGGAGAACCATTATATGTACAATTCTGTCGTTTTGCATTGATACCTTCTACTATGGAATAGCCTGATGAAACAATATCGGCATTCGTTTCTCTTTGCTTATCTACAAGCTTTTCTACCAAACTGGTTTCTACATAATCATCAGAATCTACATGAATAAGGAATTCTCCATGCGCATTGTCCACGGCTGTGTTTCTGGCAGCAGCTAATCCTCGGTTATGTTCATGGTCGATAATGTGAAGTTGGTTAATTCTCTCAGGATAATGTCTTACTAACTCCTTTATAATGTTTATACTATTATCAGGAGTACAGTCATTAACCACAACATATTCTATATTTTTATATGTCTGCGAGAATAAGGTCTCGAAACATTTTCCGACATACTTCTCGACGCCATACACAGGAACACATATAGAAACCAAAGGGGCTTTATCTCTATTTCCCATCATATTTTCCAAATAAGAATCTTGCTAATAATTTATTCTCTGACAGAACCCTGCCTACAATTACACATATATGTGCTATCGGAAAACTCACAAATACCAAAGTCAGGAATAATGGCATTGAGGGGATGATTGATACATCTATTACTTGAAGGGTAAAACCTACTATCAGAAAGTGCAGTAAATACACCATGATAGAATTCTTGCCAAGTGATATTAAACTCCGATAAACATTGCATGCGTTATCGCCCCACATTCTCACAATGAAGTTAGAGATATTAATCAGTATTATTGTTGCTGGAATACTGGTTATCAATCTATACCAATTGGGTGAAACACTGAATTCATAATAGGGTATGGATAGTATAAATATCAAACAGGCGATAACAAACGTATATGCATTGAAACAGAGCGTCTCATTACGTTTAAGCAAATAGCCTACATAGAACATTATCGCGTATTCTAATGGCATATATAACGTAATACCCCCCCCTATATTGAGGGGCAATTACGTTGGTAATGACTTTCCAACATAATGGTAAGATTAAGAATATCAAAGGCTTGATTAATTCAGAATTCTTTATTATGAGGTTAAGTTTCAAAGTCGTCCATTGAGCAATTATATATGCGATATGAATGCCACACAAAGATATTAGAAACCATGCCCCATTGTCCGGAGATAACAAAAGGTTTATGACTGAATCTTTATAGCCAGTAAAGTTGGTTGGATGATGTAGTAAAGGTATAAGCAACAGACCCCATACAAAGAATGGAATTGCTAATTGTTGTATTCTTCTCAGTATAGTTCCCTTGAAACCTCTCTTCGGTACACAACCATTAGATATTCCAACAACAAATCCGCTGAGAGCCATAAATACTGGCATGTGGAAGCCATATATAAAATTGAACACGGCATTTCGGCTTTCTCGGCCCAAGGGGGATTGTCCGTGGCGGGCGGATGCCGCTGCCTAACCAAAGACAGTAACACATCTATAGAAAAAGAAGGGTATATCCCTTATTCCCTTCAGGCATGACCTAAAGGCTTTCA
>NZ_JAMXSP010000036.1:0-24653 GCF_025457485.1 Hallella absiana | reverse complement strand
CTATCTTTTCTTGTTCCATGACCGCAAAGGTAAGCAAAAAAAATAGTTTTAGCACGCTATCATATCAAGTTCTTTGGTTAGGCAGCGGCATCCGTCCGCCACGGACAATCCCCCTTGGGCCGCATTTCGGCATGCCGCCGAGTAAGTACAAAAAGGAAGAGTGATGAGGCTTTGTACTGATGAACAAAGGATAGTGACGTTGTTACCAACCCGTGGTAATGCTGTTACCAATCCGTGGTAATGCCGTTACCAGCCTGTGGTAATGTGTTTACCAAACCGTGGTAATAATGCCAATCGCCTCATATCACAGAATTGACAAGCAGAGATAACATTTTTGGCTAAATCGTGTTCATGTTACAGAAAGATTTAGTAACTTTGCAAGCACTTAAGCGAATATTCAATAACGTTATCATTTTTTTATGAACTTCATTTTATTCATCACCGTTTTGTTGACGGCTGTCACGCTGGTGCTTGGCGCTTATGTCATTGCCAAGCTCATCGGTCCCCGTTCCTACAATCCGGTAAAGGGTGAGCCCTTCGAGTGCGGTATCCCCACGCGCGGCAGCAGCTGGTTGCCTTTGCATGCGGGTTACTATCTCTTTGCCATCCTTTTCCTGATGTTCGACATTGAGACCGTGTTGCTCTATCCTTGGGCCGTTGTCGTGAAGCAGTTCGGCTCACTGGCTTTGGTGAGCATCGGCTTCTTCCTGGTGGTTTTGGTTTTAGGCTTGGCTTATGCCTGGCGGAAAGGAGCATTGGAATGGAAATAAGAAAACCACACATCAAGAGCATTCCTTACGAGGAATTCAAGGACAACGAGACCTTGGAAAACATTGCTGCCGAGCTCAACGACGGTGGCGTGAACGTGGTGCTGGGAAGCCTCGATCAGATGATCAACTGGGGACGCAGCAACTCACTGTGGTCGCTGACCTTCGGTACATCGTGCTGTGGTATTGAGTTCATGGCTGTGGGCTGTGCCCGTTACGACTTTTCTCGCTTCGGCTTTGAGGTGACGCGTAACTCTGCCCGCCAGGCCGACTTGATCATGTGTGCCGGTACGATCACCAACAAGATGGCCCCGGTATTCAAGCGCTTGTATGATGAGATGGCCGAACCAAAGTATGTTGTCGCTGTCGGCGGCTGTACCATCAGTGGCGGTCCTTTCAAGAAGAGCTACAGTGTCGTGCGCGGTATCGACCAGATCGTGCCCGTGGATGTCTACATCCCTGGCTGCCCGCCGCGTCCGGAGGCTATCCTCTACGGTATGATGCAGTTGCAGCGCAAGGTGAAGATCGAGAAGTTCTTCGGCGGTGCCAACCACAAGATGACACGCGAGGAAAAAGCAGAGAGCATGGGCCTCGGTGGTCTGCATGGCATCAGCAACGAGAATCTCAGTGCTGCCAAAATTGGCGAGAAAACACCGATCATGGTCACTGCTTCTCCCAACAAGGAAGACCTTGAGTCCCTCGGACGTGAGCTTGACGCTCTCAAAGAGGAGGGAAAGGAATTTGAAGTGCACAAACAACCCGCTGCCGACACTCAGAAGGCTGCGGCAAGTGATAACAATCAACAATAAGGTAAGCGAACTGTCATGAAGTTAGAAAACAAAGAATTCGGTTTTGACAACTTTGCCGCTGAGATGGCAAAGCTGAAAAATGATAAGCATTTCGATTACCTGGTCACCATCATCGGTGAGGATTTCGGTCCCGAGGAAGGTCTGGGATGTATCTACATCCTGGAGAATACCGACAGCCACGAGCGCGTCTCTGTCAAGCAGATTGCCAAGAAGGTGGGAGAGACGGACTATGTCATCCCCTCTGTGCTGAAGCTTTGGCACGACGCCGACCTGCTCGAGCGTGAGGTCTATGATTTCTTCGGTATCAAGTTCCTCGGTCATCCCGACATGCGCCGCCTGTTTATGCGCAGCGACTTCCAAGGCTGGCCACTTCGCAAGGACTTCGATATGAGTCCCGAGAAAAACCAGTTCCCCATGACCGATGAGCCTGAGACCGACTGGACATCAGAGTGGAACCTCAACGACTGCGGTGATCTCGTGGAGACCAAGCACCGCCTGCTCGACGACGACGACTTCGTCATCAACTTCGGTCCTAACCACCCGAGTACCCACGGCGTGCTTCGTCTGAGAACTGTCGTAGACGGTGAGACCATCAAGCACATCTATCCTCACCTCGGATATATCCACCGCGGTATGGAGAAGATGATGGAGAGTATGACCTATCCTCAGACACTCGCCCTCACTGACCGACTGAACTATCTCTGCGCCATGCACCATCGTCACGCCCTCGTCGGTGTCATCGAGGAAGCTATGGGCATTGAGCTCAGCGACCGCATCCGCTACATCCGCACCATCATGGACGAGTTGCAGCGTATCGACAACCACTTGCTCTTCCTCGGAACGTGCGCCCAGGACCTCAGTGCCCTGACGGCTTTCCTCTACTGTATGCGTGACCGTGAGCATGTGCTCAACGTCATGGAGGAGACGACGGGCGGACGACTCATCCAGAACTATTATAGAATAGGTGGCCTGCAGGCCGATATAGACCCACACTTCGTGGAGAACACCAAGACACTCTGCAAATATCTCCGTCCTTTCGTACAGGAGTATCTCGACGTCTTCGGTGACAACGTCATCACTCACCAGCGTCTTGAAGGTGTCGGCTATATGAATCTTGAGGACTGCATCAACTACGGCGTCACCGGTCCTGCCGGACGTGCCGCCGGATGGAAGAACGATGTCCGCAAGAACCATCCTTACGATCTCTACGACAAAGTCAACTTCGAGCAGATCCTCGGTAAGAACTGCGACTCGATGGACCGCTACATGATCCACATCAACGAGATCTATCAGAGCCTGAACATCATCGAGCAGCTCATCGACAACATCCCTGAAGGTGACTTCTACATCAAGCAGAAGCCGATCATCAAGGTGCCCGAGGGCCAGTGGTGGTTCTCTGTAGAGGGCGGTGCCGGTGAGTTTGGTGTCTACCTCGACAGCCGTGGTGACAAGAGTCCTTATCGTGTGAAGATGCGCCCGATGGGCTTGACGCTCGCCGGTGCTTTCGACAAGATGCTGCGTGGCGAGAAGATCGCTGACCTCATTGCCACCGGTGCCTCTATCGACTTCGTAATCCCGGATCTGGACAGATAAAACGGAATGATGAATGATAAGTTTGGAATGATGAGTGATCAGTCGGCATTCAACACTGAACAGTCAGCATTGCGAAGGAAGTCATTTGGCATTCAACATTTAACATTCAACATTACTAAGATATGTTTGATTTCACAGTAGTAACACAGTGGTTTGACAATCTCCTCCGACAGACATGCGGGTTGGGGGACTTTTGGACAATCCTCATTGAATGTGTCGTGGTGGGTCTGATCGTGCTGACGCTCTATGCTCTCATCGCCATGTTCATGATATATTTCGAGCGTAAGGTCTGTGCGTTCTTCCAGTGCCGTCTCGGCCCTATGCGTGTGGGCCCTTGGGGTTCCGTACAGGTGGTGGCCGACGTGCTGAAGATGCTGATCAAGGAAATCTTCGGCGTGGACCGCTCAGACAAGCTCTTGTATGCGCTGGCACCGTTTCTGACCATCATCGCTTCAGTGGGCACCTTCTCGTTCCTGCCTTGGAACAAGGGCGCTGCCGTGCTCGACTTCAACGTCGGCGTGTTTATGGTCTCTGCCATCAGCAGCATCGGCATCCTCGGCATCATCCTTTCGGGATGGGGCTCCAACAACAAGTATTCTGTTATCTCTGCCATGCGTGGTGCCGTGCAGATGATTTCTTATGAGATGAGTCTCGGCTTGTGCATGGTCACGGCAGTGGTGCTTTGCGGCACTATGCAGCTCAGTGGCATCATCGAGGCGCAGACAGGTCCTTGGAAATGGCTGATCATTCAGGGTCACATTCCTGCCATCGTCGCTTTCATCGTGTTCCTGATCGCCGGTAACGCAGAGGCCAACCGTGGTCCGTTTGACTTGGCTGAGGCTGAAAGTGAGTTGACTGCCGGTTACCACACCGAGTACTCCGGTATGGGCTTCGGTTACTTCTATCTGGCTGAGTACCTCAATCTCGTGGTCATCGCCGGACTGGCTACCACTATCTTCCTGGGTGGCTGGGCACCACTGAACATCGGTGTTGCCGGTTTCGACAACGTGATGAACTATATTCCCGGCTTCGTGTGGTTTGGTGGTAAGATGCTTGTGGTCATTTGGGTGCTCATGTGGGCCCGCTGGACTTTCCCCCGTCTGCGTATCGACCACATCCTGCAGCTCGAGTGGAAATATCTCATGCCGCTGATGCTCCTCACTCTCGTGGTGATGACCGCATGTGTGGCTCTTGGACTTACTCTTTAATAAATATATAGAAATGTCAAATCAATCATATTTCGGCGGCATTAAGAATGCTGTGAAGACATTGACTACGGGATTGAAGGTGACCATGAAGGAGTACTTCACCCCAAAGTCAACGGAGCAGTATCCCGAGAACCGCAAGACCACGCTCCACGTCTCTGCCCGTCACCGCGGACGTCTCGTGTTTAAGCGCGTGGAGGATCCCGAGGATCCGCAGGCCGTGAAGCGCGGTCTGAAAGTCGGCGACTACAAGTGCACGGCATGTACCATGTGCGAAAAAGCATGTCCCAACGACACCATCAAGATCACTTCTCACATGGAGACCGATCCTGAGACGGGAAAGAAACACAAGGTGCTCGATGACTATCAGTACGACTTGGGCGACTGCATGTTCTGCGAACTCTGTGTCAACGCTTGCAACTTCGATGCTATTCACTTCACCAATGACTTCGAAAACGCAGTCTTTGACCGTAGCAAGCTCGTCATGCACCTCGACAAGGAGGTTTATCAAGGAGGCAGCCTGCCCAACCTCATCGATGGCGGCGCACCTTTGAAGATTGGAGAGTTTAACACCAAAACCAAGTAAAGACAATGGCTAATATCGTAATGTTTTGCATCTTGGCTGTAGTCATCCTTGGCTCAGCCGTGCTGTCGGTGTTTACCCGCAGCATCATGCGTGCCGCCACGTTCCTGTTGTTCGTGCTGTTCGGCATTGCCGGCATCTATTTCCTGCTCGACTACACCTATCTGGGCGCCGCGCAGATCTCCATCTATGCCGGTGGCATCACCATCCTGTACATCTTCGCCATCTCGCTTGTCAGCAAGCGTACACTGCAAAACCTCACCAGTCGCTTCAAGGGCGTGAGGGTCGTGCAGGGAGCGCTCATCTCGATCGTGGGATTGGCTACCGTGGCCGTGGTGCTTCTGAAGAATAAGTTTATAGACGCTGCCTGCAGTGTCGCCGACGTTGAGGTGCCCATGGCCCAGGTGGGTAAGGCACTCGTCGGCTCTGGTAAATATGAATATGTGTTGCCGTTTGAGTTCATCTCCCTCTTCTTGTTGGCATGTATCATCGGTGGCATTATGATCGCAAGAAAGGAGGACAAGAAATGATTCCCGTTGAATGTTATCTCGCGCTGAGCACCCTGCTGTTCTTCATCGGCGTGTTTGGCTTCGTCACTCACCGCAATTTGATCGCCATGCTCATCTCTATTGAGTTGGTGCTCAACTCGGCTGACCTGAACTTTGCAGTGTTCAACCGCATTCTGTTCCCCGGACAGTTCGAGGGCGTCTTCTTCACGCTGTTCTCCATGGGCATCAGTGCTGCCGAGACCGCTGTGGCGTTGGCCATCATCATCAATGTTTACCGCAACTATCACAGTGACCAGGTGAACAGTATTGAAAACATGAAATTCTAAACGAACCATGCAATACAGTTATTCATTCTTGATACTGCTTCTGCCTTTCCTGAGCTTTCTCTTGCTCGGACTCCTTGGCATGAAGATGAAAAAACCGGTTGCGGGCATGATCGGCACGGCTGTCCTGGCTGTGCTGTGGGGTATGAGCCTGTACACCGCTTACGAATATTTCTTCGCCGTGGGGCGTGATGCCTCCACGGGACTCTATCCGACTGTGACCGTGTTTAACTTCACATGGCTGAAGTTTACCGAGGCCCTGACGTTCAACATCGGTTTCCGTCTGACTCCTATCAGCGTGATGATGCTTATTGTCATCACCACGGTGAGTATGATGGTTCACATCTATAGCTTTGGCTACATGGCCGAGCGCGACGAGAACTATAAGAAGGAAGGCTACGAGAAAGGCTTCCAGCGCTTCTATGCTTTCCTGTCGCTCTTCACCATGAGTATGCTCGGACTGGTAGTGGCCACCAACATCTTCCAGATGTATCTCTTCTGGGAGCTCGTGGGTGTATGCTCTTACCTGCTCATCGGCTTCTACTATCCCAAGCACGCTGCCGTGCACGCTTCCAAGAAAGCTTTCATCGTCACGCGTTTCGCCGACTTGTTCTTCCTCATCGGTATCCTGTTCTTCAGCTACTATGTGGGTACGTTCAACTACGATCTCAACGCTGACCCGACCTTGGCAGGCCGTCTGCCTCATGCTGCATGGATCATGCCTACCGCACTGTTCCTGATGTTCATCGGCGGTGCCGGTAAGAGTGCAATGTTCCCACTGCATATCTGGTTGCCCGACGCTATGGAGGGTCCAACACCTGTCAGTGCCTTGATCCACGCCGCTACGATGGTTGTCGCCGGTGTCTACCAAGTAGCCAGCCTGTTCCCCATTTGGATACAGTACGCTCCTAACACACTTCATTATGTCGCATACATTGCTGCCTTCACAGCGTTCTATGCTGCTGCTGTAGCTTGCTGCCAGCGTGACATCAAGCGTGGCCTGGCCTTCTCGACCATCTCACAGATTGCTTACATGCTCGTGGCTCTCGGCGTTTGCACATCTATGGAGGGCGAGGGAAGTGTCGGCTATATGGCCAGCATGTTCCACCTTTTCACTCACGCCATGTTCAAGGCTCTGCTCTTCCTCTGCTCCGGTGCTATCATTGTCATCATCGGCAGCAACTTCAAAGAGTATATGGGCGGCCTGCATAAGTACATGCCTATCACCAACATCTGCTTCCTCATCGGAACGATTGCCATCAGCGGTTTCTGGCCGTTGGCTGGTTTCTTCTCTAAGGATGAGATTGTGGACGCTTGCTTCCACTTCTCTCCCTACATGGGTTGGTTCATGACTTTGGTATCAGGTATGACCGCCTTCTACATGTTCCGTCTCTATTATGTCATCTTCTGGGGCAATTCTTACTACGAGGCTGATCCCGAGCACCGCCGTCGCCCGGCCGAAGTCCCCTTCATCATGTGGGGACCCTTGGTGTTCCTGGCTATCATCAGCTGCGTGGCAGGATGGATTCCTTTCGGTCACTTCGTTTCTGCCAATGGCTTGAGCGAGGATATTCCTTTGCAGAGCTTCCACTTCGGCATGACTGCCTGGTGCTCTCTGGCTGTGGCAACAATCGGCTTTGCCCTTGCCACTTGGATGTATGCCAGCGGCAAGAACCCTGTGCCGGATATGCTCGAGCACCGTATGCCGAAACTCCACAAGGCTGCCCTCAACCGCTTCTACATCGACGATGCCTGGCAGTTCTTCACTCATAAGATTGTCTTCGGCTGCTTCTCTATTCCTATTGCCTGGTTCGACCGTCACGTCATCGACGGCATGTTCAACTTCTCGGCATGGGCAACACAAGAGGCCGGCGAGACGATCCGCCCGTGGCAGAGTGGCGATGTCCGTCAGTATGCTATCTGGTTCCTCACCGGTAGTGTGGCGCTGACGCTGATTCTGCTTTGCATTTAACAACATCGAAACATTCACTTAGACTGAAATAAGAAAATGACATTTTTAACGTTTTTCGTCGTTATACCTATTCTGATGTTGCTTGCCCTGTGGCTGGCTCGCAACGACAGTCAGGTGCGTGGCGTCATGGTCGTAGGTTCTACGGCTCTTCTCGCCCTTGCCATCTATTTGGTATTTGCCTTCCTGGAGGCGCGCGAGACCATGCCGGCAGAGAAGTTCCCCTTCCTCTTCGGCGACGCCATACCTTGGTTCAAGCCCTTGCACATCTTCTATCGCACGGGCGTGGACGGCATCTCGGTGGTGATGATTCTGCTTTCTGCCATCATCGTCTTCACCGGTACCTTTGCTTCTTGGCAGCAGCACCCAATGCAGAAGGAGTACTTCCTTTGGTTCACCTTGCTGTCTACCGGTGTGTTTGGCTTCTTCATCTCTGAGGACCTCTTCACCATGTTCATGTTCTACGAGGTTGCGCTGATTCCTATGTACCTGCTTATTGGCGTTTGGGGTACTGGTCCTAAGGAGTACAGTGCCATGAAGCTGACGTTGATGCTCATGGGCGGTTCCGCTCTGCTCATCATCGGCATCCTTGGCATCTACTTCTTCAACGGACAGTATAGCGGCACCTATACCATGTCGGTCGTGGAGATCGCTGCTTCCAATGCTATTCCGGCATTTATCCAGAAGATCTTCTTCCCGTTCATCTTCATCGGTTTTGGTGTTCTCGGCGCTTTATTCCCGTTCCACACTTGGTCTCCCGACGGTCATGCTTCAGCCCCGACGGCTGTGTCAATGCTCCACGCCGGTGTGCTGATGAAGCTCGGAGGTTATGGTTGCTTCCGCATTGCCATGTATCTGTTGCCCCAGGCAGCTCACCAGCTCTCTTGGATCTTCCTCATCCTTACCACCATCTCAGTGGTCTATGGTGCGCTCTCCGCTTGTGTGCAGACCGACTTGAAGTATATCAATGCTTACTCTTCCGTGTCTCACTGCGGCATGGTGCTTTTCGCTCTGCTGATGATGACCCAGACTGCTTGCACAGGTGCTATTCTGCAGATGCTCTCTCACGGTCTGATGACAGCCCTTTTCTTCGCTGTCATCGGTATGATCTATCACCGTTGTGGCACGCGTGACGTGCGTCGCTTGGGCGGATTGATGAAGATCATGCCTTTCCTGGCCGTTGCCTATGTTGTTGCCGGCTTGGCCAACCTCGGTCTTCCAGGCTTCTCTGGCTTCGTCGCAGAGATGAACATCTTCGTCGGTTCTTTTGAGAACCCCGATCTGTTCCACCGTACCTGCACCATCATCGCTTGTACCTCTATTGTCATCACCGCTGTGTATATCCTGCGTGTTGTCGGTAAGATCCTGTATCAGCAGGTTCCCGACCAGGCTTATTACAAGCTTTCTGATGCTTCTTGGGACGAGCGTATCGCTGTGGGCGGCTTGATCTTCTGTGTAGCCGGCCTTGGTATGGCTCCACTGTGGGCACAGAATATCATCAACGATGCCATGGCTCCTATGTTGCATCATATCCTTAGCGCAGGTGTTGTCGCTGGCATGTAATACGATTGAAAAGAGAATAAAGTTATGAATATAGATTATAGTCAATTTCTTAATATGATTCCGGAGGCCACGCTGACGGCTATTCTGTTGATCGTATTCCTTGCTGACCTGTTCACAGCTCCCCGCTCCGGTGAGAGTAAGGTGCGCAGCTGGTTCAATCCGTTGGTGTGTGTGCTGATGCTGGCTCATGTCTTCATCAACATTTTCCCGACAGCCTCTGCTACTGCTTTCGGTGGTATGTATATGACCAATCCGAGCGTGGGTGTCATCAAGACGATTCTCGCCTTTGGTACGCTTATTGTCCTCATCCAGTCGCGCGAGTGGCTGCAGCGCCCAGATACTAATTTCAAGGAAGGAGAGTTCTACGAACTCGTCATCTCTACGCTTCTCGGTATGAACATGATGGTAAGTGCCAATCACTTCCTGCTGTTCTTCATCGGTCTTGAGATGGCTTCTGTGCCTATGGCCTGCCTTGTCGCTTTCGACAAGTACCGTCATCACAGTGCAGAGGCCGGTGCAAAGTTCATCCTCACCGCTACTTTCTCCAGTGGTGTGATGATCTACGGTATCAGCTTCCTTTATGGTGCTACGGGCACACTCTACTTTGATGATGTCGTGAAGAACATTAGTGCTACGCCACTGACGATCATGGGCATGGTCTTCTTCTTCAGCGGACTGGGCTTCAAGATATCTTTGGTTCCTTTCCACTTCTGGACGGCAGATACCTATCAGGGTGCTCCGACCAATGTCAGTGGTTACCTGAGTGTCATCTCTAAGGGTGCTGCTGCCTTTGCGCTGTGCTCCATTCTGATGAAAGTCTTTGCTCCGATGGTAGAGTACTGGCAGTATATGCTGATGATCGTCATCGTGCTGTCTATCACCATTGCCAACCTCTTCGCCATCCATCAGAAAGATCTGAAGCGCTTCATGGCGTTCAGCTCTATCTCTCAGGCCGGTTACATCATGCTGGCTGTCGTTGGTGACTCTGCTATGGGTGTGACGGCTCTTTCTTACTATGTACTCATCTATGTGGTAGCCAACCTCGCCGTCTTCTCCATCATCTCTTCTGTAGAGGAGCATAACAATGGTGTGGTGAGCATGGATGCCTACAATGGCTTCTACAAAACCAATCCGCGTCTGGCTTTCCTCATGACGCTGGCACTGTTCTCCTTGGGTGGTATTCCTCCGTTCGCCGGAATGTTCTCGAAGTTCTTCGTGTTCATGGCAGCAGCCAACGGCGCACAGGTCACTACGACCATCGGTGCTACCATCTATGCAGTAGTCTTCATTGCCTTGGTCAACACGGTGGTGAGCTTGTACTACTATCTGCTCATCGTCAAGGCCATGTTCATCAAACACAACGAGAATCCGTTGCCGACCTTCAGTGCCCATGTCAACACGAAGCTGGCACTGGCTCTCTGTACACTCGGCATCATCGCCTTCGGTGTTTGCAGCTATGTCTATGACTGGATCCAAGCTGCGTCGGTGATGCAGTAATTAGGACAGAATAGTAACATACAAAATAAAAAAGGCTGTGGAAAGTTTCCTTCCCACAGCCTTTTTTCTTGCTTCTTTATAATAAAAGGTAGCAAACTCCGTTATAAGTATATTCGTATTACAATAAAATATGTCCGCCTATGAAGTATTCTACTCCCAAAGAATGTGTACCTTCAGAGTTATCGTTGTATATCATTCGACAGATTGCTCACACCTATCGTATTGACAGGCGTAGTTCGGAAGTGGCTGTTCATTGTATGAACTGATGACGGATCAAAACCGATAAAGCAACATGAAAACTATCGTTTCTCCTTCTTTGCTTGCAGCAGACTTTACGAATTTGCAAGCTGATATAGACATGATCAACCGCAGTGAAGCTGATTGGCTGCACTGCGATGTGATGGACGGTGTGTTTGTCCCTAACATTTCCTTTGGCTTCCCAGTGTTGGAAGCAGTGAAGCGCATTTGTACGAAGCCGCTTGACGTGCACTTTATGATTGTCAAGCCTGAACGTTATATCACCCGCACGGCAAAGCTTGGCGCTATGATGATGAATGTTCACTATGAGGCATGTACGCATCTCAACCGTACTATTCACGAGATTCATGAGGAAGGGATGAAGGCTGGCGTGACGCTGAATCCGTCTACACCTGTCTGTATGTTGGAGGATTGTATCCAGGACGTGGACATGGTGTTGCTGATGAGTGTCAATCCTGGCTTCGGCGGTCAGAAATTTATTGAGAACACTTATATGAAGATTGGCCGACTAAGAAAGCTGATCAAGGACAGCGGCTCAAATGCGCTGATCGAAGTGGATGGTGGCGTGAATGCAGAGACAGCGCCGAAGCTCAAGCGCGCCGGCGTGGATGTGCTTGTCAGTGGAAGCTATGTGTTCAAGGCAAAGGAGCCGGAAAAGGTGATCTCTGCCTTGGCAGGCTCTTTGTAGATCTCTTGCGCGTGTGGTGGCAGGGGCTTTGTGGGTAAGCGTCACGATATATCGTGACGAACAGAACTCAAGGCGAATACGCGCTGAGAATTGGCTTGCCATCCTTGGAAATTAGGGCGAAGACTTGTGGTCGTTCTCCGTTGTGTTCGTCACGTTACAACGTGACGCGGGTACTCTATTTGTGCCACAGATCATCTTGGCGGGCCACGCTTACTTCGATGTCTCTTGCCGCTTGCGGCAAGGGACTTGATGGGTGGGGGGCTACTCTATTTCCAGCACAATCCCGTTTTTCTTTGCCATCTTCCTCATGTTCAGCACAGCGTAGCGCATGCGGCCGAGCGCCGTGTTGATGCTTACCTGCGTAGCGTCGGCGATCTCCTTAAAGGACATCTGCTGGTAGAAACGCATGAAGACCACCTCGCGTTGCGGGTCGGGGAGCTTGTCCATGAGCGTCTTTACGTCTCTGAGCACCTGTTCGTTGACGTATCTTCCCTCTCTGTTGCCCTCCCAGACTTGGCTGTGACGCAGTTTGCCGAGGTCATTATCCTCGTTGGGCTCCACGATATGGCGTGCTTTTTTTCGGCGGAAGGTGTCCATGATCACATTGTGAGCGATGCGCATACACCATGCTGCGAACAGCCCCGATGGTTCGTAGAGTCCGTTCTGCAACTTCACGATGATCTTGACAAAAGTCTCCTGGAAGACGTCGTTTGCCAGTCCCTCGTCGTGGACAACAAAAAGGATATAGGCAAACAACTTGTTCTGGTTGCGTGATAACAGGATGTCGAAAGCCTGATTATTGCCCTCCATGTATTTGATGGCCAACTGTTCGTCGGTCATTGTCTTGAGCTGTTCCATTTTCTTAATGCTTTTAATTAAGTAAATGTGTTGTCGATAGGCTTTCTTTGTTATTGTTATTGTTATTGTTATTGTTCATAGGCAAAGGTAGTAAAAAACTATAAGAGTGCCAAATTTTTAACACTCCATCTACAATATTTCTAATGAAACGACGTTGAGAGAGGTCTTTGCTCTTCCCAACGTCGTCGTTCCTTGTGGCTGCTTCTCACTTTTCAGAAGCGCCAATCATCCATAAAAAACTTTGTGTCTTAGTCCTTGAAGATATTCTCTTTCAGAAACTTCGTGAGTTCCTCGGCCATCTTCTGGTGCTGAGCCTTGCTGGGATGATAGTCTGCTCCATAGCCGAGGCTACCGTCCTGCGGCGTGAAGTCGAAGCGTAAGATGCGCTTGTCGCCTTTCTTGGTGAGCGTCATCTTGATATTGTCGAGCGCCCTTTTGACGATGGTGTTGGTCTCTGTAGGCAGCATGGGACCGCTCAATAGTACAATGAAAGCCTGGGGATAGCAACTTCTGACGTGGCGCACAAGTCCGAGATAGGATTTCTCGTAAAGAGCTGCGTCGTAGGCCGGCATTGAGAAGTCATTTGTTCCGAGGTTGATGCAAACCACGTCGGGTGTCCAACGCTTAAAGTTCCACAGCTGTGTGCTATCGTGGTAGAGCGTGAGATCATACATCTGAGGCATGGCATCTGGTGATCCTGTTGCTGGTCCGCCGTAGTTGCGGTATGCGCCAATACCGCTTCGTGAGATGGAGAAGTGCTGAGCGCCTAATGCCTCAGAGGTCAGTGTGGCGTAGCTAAGCCAGTGATTCTCCGTCTCGTCGAGGTAATGGTCATCGCCGAGGGTGTCTTCCACGCCGTAGCCACAGGTGATAGAGTTTCCGATGAACTCTATCTTGCGCTTGGGCAGAGGGCCTGGAGTGACGAGCTTACAGCCCTTGTCGAGGACAAAGCCGCGGAAAATGGCATGACGGTCAAGCCCCTCGATAGTATACATCAGCCTGACGCTATGCTCACCTTGCGACAGTGCTGTAGCAAGCTGAACGACAGAGTCTCGCTCGCTGTTGAAGGACACCTTGAACGGTGTAGCGTTGTCGATGGAGCACATAAAGTATCCGCTTTTGGGCTTAGCCACCATGCGCAATGACGTACCTTGGAAGCGTGCACGAATCTCAATGCCCGGCCAGTTGAATGTAGGCTGGTCGGGATTGCTGTCGTTGATGCGTCCTATATATTGAATCAATGGGTTGGACGGTTTCACCCATACTCCCTCGACGGGCAGCGTGTTGACTGCCCGGCAAGCGGAAGAGAAGGTCAGCATGGCAATGATTGCGAATAGTATTTTCTTCATAGATGTTTGGTATTATTAGCCAGTCTGTGTGTCCTATATATAATAAGGTGTCCTTAACATTATAATAAGGAGTCTCTTAGATAGGAAAAGTGTCCTCAATATATAATAAGGTGTAGTCCCTTAGAAAGTCAACCTCATCATCAACCTGATGCCATTCTTATGTGCTGTCGGCAGCTCGTTGTAGTTGCAGCGGTGGACATATTCCACGTGCAAGAGCTTGAAGATGTTGTGCACACCAGCGATAAGCTCCACGTAGGGTTTGTGTGGATCCATGACGTAGCAGCCCTCGGGGAACTGCATGAGCACAGAAGAGTTGGCGTTCTGTTCCAGATAAGGATTGTTTTCGTCGGTGAGCTTACCCCAGAGAGCCTTCACACCGATATACTCGCGCCACTTGAGCTTCTTGAGCAATGGTATGCGGTTGAAGATCTTACCGTTAAGGTCCCAACTGGCATCGAGACTGGCGTAGCGGTCGTTGAGGAACTCCATGTTGTTGATCAAGTTAAACGTCTCGTCCTCGATGATATAGCTCAGATTGGCAGCCGGCATAATCAGCAAGGGGTAGGGCACACGGTTCCACTGTGCTCCCGCCTTGACGTTGATATCGATTTTACCCCAACTGTTCATCCAGAAGCGCTTATAGATACCAGCTTCCGTGAAGTTGTATTTATAGTCGCCGCCGAGCACATTTTTCAGTCCCATGGTATGTCCGAGCGTAAACACGGGTGCGTCGAGGTTGATCGGCAGACGGCGCTGCTTAGTGTTGATATAAGTGCGTCCGGGTGCCAGCTGGAATTGCAGGCTGAGTTCCGTGGTACGTATCTTACCATTGTGGATGAGGTCACCGACGGGCGTATTTTCCGGTGTCGTGTAGCTGAACCCACTATTCAGCGGGTTGAAGAAGAGAGCGCCGGCAGCCTCGTTTTCCTCAGTCTTCAGTCCGAATGTGGTTTTCAGTCCCCATTCCTGCTCATATTCAAACTTCAGTTGCTGTCGGTTGTAGAACATCATCTTGTCCACCTTTGCCCATTTGAAGGCTGTGAACACATTGTCCTTGTCGGTTTGCATAAACTTATCCGAAGGCGACATGATGTCGTAGGTGGACTCAAAGGAGATCGTGCGCTTGGGGAACTCGCGCGGCAGATAGTCCTTTTTGTTCAACGAGTAAGTCAGCATCGCGTCGTAGTAGTTCTTCTTCGAGTGGAAGCCGTGGGCGTAGTAGCCTTGGAAAAACCAATGCTTGTTGAGGTTGGCGGTTGTCTGTCCGCTGACGCGCGCACGGTATCCGTCGATGAAGTTTTTGGTGATGAGCGTGTTTACCGGTCCGAAGTCGAACTTACTCGGATGGTTTTCATCACCGGTTTCCACGAAGTTTTCGATAAACGCCTTGGCGCCGAAGATGATATACTTAAAGCCTTTGATTTGCTCGATACGATGCACAAAAGCACTCATGGAACTCTCGCTCTTCGTGAGTTCCACCGTTCGGTATTTATTCCAGAAGGCTTCGTCTCGCATCTGCGAGTCCGCCTCTCTCTTCACCTTTGCCTTACCCTTGAAGAGCTGTTTCGCCAGCGGCTGGAAGTCATAATCGCTCAGTCGTGTCGTTCGTGTGATGAGCACCTTGCTCAGGAACTTAGCCACCTTCATCTCTACGATCATATCGTCGACGCTCAGAGCCCACTCACCATTAGGGAGCTTGCGGTATTCCTGCTGTATTTGCAGGTTCTCCACAAAGTTGACGTCGCTGCGCTTAGGGATAGTGAGGTTGCATCGCTTGACGTGCAGCGACGAGTCGGCAAGGATATACAGTTCTCCGCGGAATCCAAAGTCCTGCTGGTTGTTGGGAATGAACTGCAGGTGATAACAAAGATCGTGATCGACATATACGGTGTCCTCGATGTAGAAGCGGTAGAAGGCGATTGCATCCTTACCAATCGGCGAGGTGAACGGATATTGCAACAGACGCACTTGGTCGTCGTAGATGTCCACGTCGGTAAAAACATCCTTCATGGCCACCGTCATGATGTCACCTGTCTGTATGAGCTGGTTGACGCCGGACGAGCTCTGGCCCATGACGATGTCCTTCTCATTCTTGGGGTCTTTGCGGAAGAGGTGTTGTGTGACCGTCTCATCGACGGTGAGCGGCAGAATCAGCTTACCGTTGTAGGGGCTTGTCTCCACCTGGTCGAGTAGCCACTTATGCTTTCCGATGAATCCCGAGTCGATGTCAGCCGGTGTGATGTCGTTGATGGCCATGGTGAGCTTTTGGTATTTGGTATAGCTCAGATAATCGTGGTTCTCGAGATTGGTGCGTTTTTTGGCGGCGATGACTCGCTTCATCAGTTCCACGGCAGGGTTGTTCTTTCGGGAGTAATGTGCACGTTTCGACTTCACGACGACTTCTGCGAGCTGTCGTGTGTCGGGTTTCAGCTTCACGTTGAGCACCTCCGGTGTAGATGCGTTGATGGTGATCGTCTTCGGCTTATAGCCCACAGCGGTGAAGGTAAGCTGCCAGCCATTGTGTCGCTCGATGGTGTATTCACCCATGGCGTTGCCGCTCACGGCGATGTGATGGCCGCGGTAGGTGGCACTGGGGTAGAGGATGGTGTCGCCTTTTTCCGCGTCGATGACCACGCCACGGATCTGGGCGTGGGTGGCGAGAGAGAAGAAGAGGAGGAGAAAAAGGGAAAGGAGAGCCTTCCCCCACACAGCCTCACCCCCTCGCCCCTCTCCGAGGGAGAGGGGAGTGAAATGTCTGCTCCACCCTTTGACGTCTCGCCAAGTGTGTATGATGTTACTATATAGTTTCATTGTCGTTTTGTCTGTTAATACCTATTTATATCCTTAATTGTTATCCTTGCAATCTTTAATGAGGTATGCTGATATTTCAACATTCAGCAATTCAACACTCAACATTCATCATTCAACATTCATCATTCACCCTTGATGAGCTCTTCCAAGTCCGTGATGACTTTGTCGGGAATGCTTTCGTCGTATTCTTTCTTTGTCCATCCTTCCCCTTTCATCCAGATGGCATGGCAGCCGGCAGCCAGTGCGGGTTCAATGTCCTTGTAGAAGCTGTCGCCCACGACGACCACCTCCTCTGGCTTCAGTCCCAGTCGCTCTACCCCTATGGAGAAGATACGTGGGTTGGGTTTGCGGATGCCCACCTCAGCCGACTCCACAATACTTTTGAAGAAGACGTCGAGGCCAAACTCCTTGAGCACCGTGGCGATGTTGCCATAGAAGTTACTTACGAGCACCATCGGATAGCGTTTGTGCAGCACGGCGAGCACCTCACGGCTGTGAGCAGTGATCGTTTTCACCTTGCCATAGACATCCTCCAGCACGGCATCGTGCTTTTTTCGGAACATCTCCTCGTCGGCATCCCATGCGCCGGAGGTGCAGAGCTGTTCCATCTCCAGGCGTATCTTCACCTGCAGCGTCTTGTAGAAAGTGTAGTCGGGTTGTATGATCGGACTGTTGCCCAGCGTGCGCTCGCCGTAGACATAAGCGTCGCGAAACTGTTGTTCGGTCACTGGCACCTGCTGCCGCTGATAGGCGTGCCAGAGCATCTGTCCCCAGTGGCAACCGGCAGTGTCGAGCGTGGCACCATAGTCAAAGATATATCCTTTAATCATTGTCGTTGTTCTTAATACCTATTGTTTGAATATCATGTAGAGCTTACAGTTTTTCTGTCAGCCGCCCACAAAGCGTCTCATGACGCTTGTGCATGTGGATATAGAGCATGTTGAGTGGGATGATCTCCACCAGGAGATAGATCCATGGCATGTTGATCAGGCAACATATATATAAGGTGATGGCTCGCACGTTAAACGTCAGTGCGTTGGTCATCGGCATGAGCGGTCGGCTGCCGTTGAGGAACTCTGTCTTCAGAGCGTCACGTTTCTGAGGGTCGAGGGTAGGCATCGTCTCTTTCCATTTTTTGAAGAACTGCTGGAACTTCGGGGTACGCTGTTCCTGGCTTTTGCAGTAGTTGGCGTAGGTGCGGTAGAACATTCGTGCGAAGAGCTTGTTTTTCGGTGTGCTCTCGTAGACAGCGCGCTGCTGAGCATAGTTGTCGAGTTCCGATCCCTCCTTGCCTTTGAGGAAGAAAAGGTGGATCTGGCGGTAGTAGTCAGCCAACGAGCTTTGTGGCGAGTGGCTCATGAAGCCAGCGATGATCGCCATCGCCCATATCCAGATGCCCCAGTGCAGATGTGTGCCGGGGATATACTGTCCCATCATGCGGAAGGCAAGGGCGAGATAGATGAAGACAAACCATACGTCGCCCGACGCACCGTCGAGCACACGGCCCACAAGAGTCTTCTTCCCTGTCAGTCGCGCCATCTGTCCGTCGGTGGAGTCACAGAAGTTGGCCAGCATCAGCAGCGCCACGCCAAGGATGTTGTGCGGCAGGTCGGTATAGTAGAACATACAACCGGCGGCAGCACCGAGGAAGATGCTCAGAATGGTGATGGCATTGGGATGCACGCCGAGTTTATTCCAGAAGAGCGCAAAAACCAGTCCGATGGGGCGTGTGAAATGCACGTCGAGCCATTCTTCTGTATCGTTGGATTTAAAAGATGCTTGTAAGAGTTCCTTAAATGTAGACATGTATCGTGATTTCTTTATGATTCTTATCTTATGGTGTGAATATCTTGTGGTTGCTTATTGCCGGCCTTTTGCGATGATCTCCTCGGCGATAGCCTTTGCCGCCTCTTCGCGGCAGCGTGAGAAGCTCGGCCAGTCGTTGAAGTCAATGAAGAAGAACCTTCCCCACTCGTCGACGATGGCGTCGCCGCCGTAGGCCGTCACTCCCGTGAGCTCAGCCAGGCGGAAGGCATCCTTGCGCAGGGCATCCTCGTCAAAGGGATAGTGCTGTGCCGTGCCGTTGCGCCGCTCATCGCCGAACTTGCTGAAGCCGCCGTCGGTGGAATAGTAGTAGCGGAAGAGGCGGCGGCCTACACCGTAGAACTTCACCAAATCGCCCTCGACATGCGCGCTGGTGACGTATTCATTGATGCCGCGTGCTTTGAAGGCGGCAATAGCCTTCAAGAGAGCCTCTCCGTCAGGGCAGAACACCACGTCGTTTTTGCTTTGCGCGGCAGCGTCGCCCCGCTTGAGCCATGTGCCGTGCTCGCCTTGCCTGTCGGGCATGGGTATGTGGTGGCATCGCATGAGCTTGTCAAGCAAAGCGCGTTGGCAGTGGTTCACACCCGCCACGCTGTTGACGCACTGTGCGCCCTCCGCCGTTCTTCGCCCTAAAGCCTGCAGGGCTGCCGTGGAGCGCGCCATGGTCACATAGACCCTTGCCGCCGTCGGTGACTTGACAAAGTCGTCTTCGTCGATGACGGGGATGGGGGCCGTGAGCGACAGCTTGCGTCGCAAAGCCTCGCAGACAGCGTGGAGAATGGCGTCGTCGCGGTCGACCGAGTTGGGCGAGAAGCGTGGTGCCCGCCTCACAGCGATGATTTTCTCTTGCTCACTCATGGTTGCCGGCGATGAAGTCTTCCGCCTTCTTGATGTCCGTGGCGTGGTCGATGTCGAGAACCTTAGAGAAGGCAAACGCCTTCAGCTGCCGTCCGTCGCGGATGAGTCCCCGTTGGAAGTTGCGCATGCGGCTTTCGCCGAGATCCATGCAGCGATGGAGCGTGTCGATGGCATTGGGTGCCAGGCCATAGATGCCGCCGCTGATGTAGGTGCAGTGCTGGCTGTTGTCGTCGTAAAATCCTGTGACGCGCATCTCTCCATCCGTGCCGACATAGAGAGGCTTCTCATCGTCGATGTAGTCAGTGACGCCCATCAGTCCGTCGCCACCCTGCCGGAGGTAAGCCTGAAACTGCCGGATGTATTCGCCGAACTCTTCTTCTCGGAAGATCGTGTCCACCGTCGTCAGCACGAAAGGCTGTCCGGCGAGCATCGGGCTCAGCTCAAAGAAGGAATGCATGCTGCTCGGTGTGCTTTTCACCTTCAGCCGCAGAGGGATGGTATGTCCTTCCAATCCATTGTTGATGATTTCGCGCAGATGTTGCTGCACATCGGTCATCTGCCCGTTGCAGATCACACAGATCTCTTCCGCGTCGTGCTCCATGAAGATGCGTATCAGACGGTCGATGAGACGTTCGCCGTGGACGCGTACCAAAGGCTTGGGATCCTTGATGCCCTCAGCAGCGAGCCGTGAACCTTCACCGGCTGCTATAATTGCATATCTCATAACAAATACTATTCTTTTACTCTACTCTATGTTCAGCGTCATTCTCCCCTCGGCAAGAAATCCGTGCAACGTACGAAAATGGCACTTACTATCTAATTTATCTACAAAGGTATAGAGTTCTTGGGAGACATAGAAAACTTTTTAGCTTTATTTTGGTTTTCAGTGAGTTTTTGATTATATTTGCAGCAAAATAGACGATACTACGCTTATGAACAGACTCCTTTTGTCCGTGCTTCTTCTCTTGGCAGTCTGCTGCCAACTGCCTGCCGCGCCGTGGCTTTCCTCGCGCTCTTCCGGTGTGGCGGATAGCAGTGTTGCCGACACGCTTCCCCGTGTCGTGTCCCATCAGCGGCCCCGCGTGGCGGTGGTACTTTCCGGTGGTGGCGCGAAGGGCATGGCGCACATTGGCGTGCTGAAAGTGCTGGAGCGGGCGGGCATACCCGTCGACATCGTCACGGGCACGTCGATGGGCAGCATTGTCGGCGGTCTCTATTCCGTGGGACTCTCGGCGACACAACTCGACTCACTGGTGCGCCGTCAGGACTGGCCTTTCCTCTTGAGCGACCGTGCCGTCTATTCTTCCGAGGACCTGGAGGGGCGGCGTGTGCAGTCGACTTATTTTTTCTCCAAGACGTTGCGGTTGCATAAGCGCCATCTGACCGGTGCGACAGGAGTCATTGAGGGCAAGAACCTGATGCGCCTCTTCCGGCATCTCACGGTCGGCTACACCGACTCGATGAGCTTCGACAGCTTGCCGCGTCGCTTTGCCTGTGTGGCGACCAACATCGTCGACAATACGGAGTACGACTTCCACAGCGGCGTGCTGGCCGAGGCGATGCGCACGAGCATGTCCATCCCCGGCGTGTTCACCCCCGTGAGAAAGGGCAACTGTGTGCTGGTCGACGGCGGACTGCGCAACAACTATCCCGCCGACCTGGCACGCGCGATGGGTGCCGTGTATGTCATCGGTGCCACCGTGCAGGGACCGCCCAAGACAGCTGACGACCTGGCCAACGGCTCCTCTGTGCTGGGACAGATCGTCGACGTGAACTGCAAGAACAAATACGACGACAACCTCAAGCTCACCGACATTGCCATCCGTGTGGACACACGAGGCTACAATGCCGCTTCGTTCACCCCCGCTGCCATCGACACGCTTATCCGGCGTGGCGAGGAGGAGGCCATGCGCCACTGGGACGAGCTCATCGCCTTGAAATGTCGCTTGGGATTGGGCGACGACGCGGCTGTACCGACGCTCAGTCCGCATGCTGGAGCACTGAAGCCCTTGGATTTCTCCGCGCCGGAGGCTCAGCCGTCCGACCCGTCCGACGAACTGCAGGGAAGCCTTGGCGTGCGCTTCGACACTGAGGAGAAGGTGGCCATGCAGATGGCCGGTACATGGATCTCAGGCAGAAAGCCGTTCCGTGTGGCTGCTGTCGTCAGGCTCGGACGCAACTATAAAGGGTCGCTCTACGGCGGTTGGAGCCTGCCGCGCGGCACGGAGATCGGTGTGGGCTATACCTATGCCTACCACGATCTTGACTTCTACCATGGCGGTGACAAAAGTTTCAATGCTACCTTCGCCCATCATCAGGCCCGCCTGAGCATGATGAACATCAACGTGCGCAACATGGCTATGGACGTGGCTCTGCGCTTTGACGGCTATGACTATCACTCCGTGCTCTTTGCCGCTTCCTCTGGCAACAACGAGAAGCCATCCGATGATCATTTCTTCAGCTACCATGCCGCGCTCCACTACAATAGTGAGAATGCGGGACTCTTCCCCGTGCGCGGTGCCAGCTTTGTGGCGGAGTATGCTTATTTCACCGATAACTTCACGGGTTACAACGATCACAAGGGCTTCAGCGAGGTCAATGCCAACTGGCGCATCTCCTTGCCGCTCTCGCATCGGTTCACGTTGCAGCCGCTGCTCTACGGTCGTCTGCTCTTCGGCAAGGAGATTCCTTACATCCGTCGCACATTCCTTGGCGGTCCGTGGTTCTCGCACTATCTCGAGACGCAACAGCCCTTTGCTGGTACCCACCACATCGAGATGACCGATCTTCACTACGTGGCCGCTCAGCTACAACTGCAATATCAGCTGACCACCAACAATTTCATCCTTCTCCAAGGTGCATGGTCGCAACACAACGACCGCCTTGCCGACATCCTGCGCCAAAAGGGCGACTGGGGCGTGCAAGCCGCTTACTACTATCGCACCATGTTCGGTCCGCTTGGTGCCAGCCTTGGTTGGGCCAGCGCGCAGCGCGACCTGAGTCTGATGATCAACTTGGGATTTGAGTTCTAAAGGATGGTCTGCAATGGACAGAACAACTATTTGACTTGACATGTCGCTAATACTCGCAAGCAGCAAAGGCTATCACTCTTTCCATATCCACGACAGCAGCTTGTTGAGCCAACCTATAGAGAAGCGGAACCAACGGTACTTTGCCACGGGCTTGCCACCGAAGCGGAGGATGAACTCGCGGAAAGGATTGTTGGGATAAGGCAGCCCGGCATCGAGGAAATAGATGTGGGCATAGTTGTGTTTCCACGCCCAGATGATCGCCTGCCACACGGTCATCATCGCGGGATGAAGCCACGCATAGCGCTTGCGGAGGGAAGCGAGATACCACAGATAAGCGTTGCCCTCGGAATAGACACAGACGCAGCCGCCAATCAGACGTCCCTTGTAGAGTGTGGCAAAGAGACGGCCGTTGTCGCTGCGGTAGATCTCGGCGATCTGCTTCTCCGGCGGCACGACACGATGCACCTTCCACCGATAGAAGCCGCGCACCAAATGAACAAAGCGGTCGAGATCCTCCTCCGTGGCCACCTCACGGGTCTCTACTCCTTGTGAATAGATATGCTCTATCTTTTTCAGCATCTTGGGCTGCAAGCGGTCATGGGGATCCATGGAGTGGAGCGAGTTGTGGATTTCCTGCCAGGGAACAGGGAAGAAGCCTTGGGAACGGAAATACTTATAGCCAAACATCTTGCGGGAAATGTCACTGAACTCGATGGAGAAGCACAGCCGACGGCGCAGGCGGCGGACAAGCGCCGCAAGGAGCAGTCCAAAGACTTCCTCTCTGTTCACGTCCTCGGCATAGTCGCCTTCACCGTAGGCGTGAGCCTGCCAATAGAGCAACGGCATCCACGAGGCACGCAACAGAAAGACGAGGATGTGGCCGACCACCCTACCCTGCTTGTCGGTAGCCACTGCCATACACGGCCGCTGTCCCGGAGTGCGCTCGACGATATGGAAGAGCTCCGGACTATGGTAGAAGTTGCCACCATCCATGGGCGGCAACGTGTCTCCACGTGTATAGATTGCGGTCTGATACTGCGACATTGCTACAGAATGTTTGCTTAGTGGCAAAATTAATATAATTCAAGGGAAACACAAAATAAAGTTCCACTTTTATTTTGTAACTTTGCGTCAAAAATCATACAAAGCCATGATCAACTACGATTTGCGGCGCATTCGCGCCATTGTCTTCGACGTCGACGGTGTGCTGTCGGCCTCAACGGTAGGTATGGATGCTCAGGGCATGCCGCTGCGCACGGTCAACATCAAGGACGGCTACGCCATTCAGCTGGCCGTCAAGCGTGGGCTGCGTATTGCCATCATCACGGGCGGCAGTTCTGAGGCCATCCGCAAGCGCTATGCTTACTTAGGTGTGGAGGACATCTTCATGGGCAGCGCGATGAAGAAGGAAGTCTACGCGCGCTTTCTTGAAGCCAACTGTCTGACCCACGACGAGGTGCTCTATATGGGCGACGACATCCCCGACTACGAGGTGATGAGTCTCGTGGGCTGTCCCTGCTGTCCGGCCGACGCCTGCGCAGACATCAAGAAGATCGCGCTCTATGTCAGCAGCTACGACGGCGGGCATGGCTGCGCCCGCGATGTCATCGAGCAGGTGCTCAAGGCGCAAGGCAAATGGATGGACAGCGCAAAGGCGTTCGGGTGGTAAGGCCCTTACCTACTTTTTGAGGGAGGGCTAACACTCCGCATTGCGGGATCAAGAAGATCGGCGAATATAAAAAGCATGAATACATGATATTTATATCCTCCATATTCTATATATTCGGCTTTTTTCGATTCCATCAAAGATGGAGCGTTAAAAGTCTAAAACCATTAAATCAAAACTATTAAATCCGTACAAGTAAGTTCTTAGGCAAAAGTGACAGTTAACCTCGTCACTTCAGAGATTCAAAAGACTCCTTGAAATATTTATCAAACCACTGACAATAATGATCGGTTATCACATGTTTGCCCGAAGACCCTATGTGTAAAGCCACAATATCACCGAAGTCTGTTAGACCATCAACAAATAGAATACTCAAGTTTCGCAAGTAGATGATTATACTTAAAATTTAACAATTATTGCCAATAAAAAAGGCTTTAAGATTTGCCCAATTCGTTAAGAATTAGTAACTTAGTAATCGCCAAACAACTAAG
>NZ_JAMXSP010000035.1:0-26468 GCF_025457485.1 Hallella absiana | reverse complement strand
AATACCACTGAGCAGCAACGCCGGGGTTATGCGACCTCAATGCGTTTTGTCTCCTTCTCAGCCTTCTGAGTGCGAGGAAGTGTGATATGAAGCACACCGTTATTAACCTTTGCCTCAATCTTGTCCTTCTCCACATCCTCAGGCAGCGTCAGAGCCTGCTCATAATTGCTGTATGAGAACTCGCGGCGCAGATAGTGCTCCTTCTTGTTCTCGTCCTTCTTTTCGTCCTTGTGCTCCATCTTGATGGTCAGATTGCCATCCTTGTCGACGTTCACCTTGAAGTCATCCTTCGTGGTGCCTGGAGCAGCAAGCTCTACTTCGTACTCTTTATCATTTTCCTTGACATTGATAGCAGGTGCTGTGACGTTCATGCGCGGCATCCAACTTGTGTTCAACATATCGTCGAAATCATTGTCAAGCCAATTGTTCATGTCTCTCAATACCGGATACAACATAAGTCAAAACCTCCTAATTATCAATTAATTCGTTCTTAATTTATCCTCGGCTCATTCATCGTCCTCAGGTTCCTTTCGTTGCCTTCGTCCGACTTCTGAACTTCACTGATCTCAATGCAATATCCGTGCCTATAAACAAATGGTGACAAATCGTGCCATCATTGTCAGTAATGCTTAAAATATTTACACTTTGCTGACAACAGTGGCACATATGTAAACTTGTTATCCTCTGCGCAACACACTATGTCTAGTATCGGAAAGATACTGGGAGGTTATATCTCACACGGACGGGTTTTCCGTCTTGTTTCCCTGGAACCCAACGCGGCATACCCTGCACCACTAGCAAAGCCATCCGGTCGAAAGCAGGATCTAAGGAGCGCTTAATCTCTATGTCAGAAAGGGCTCCATCAGGCTCCACGATAAAAGAGACTACTGCACGCCCCACTACGTCACTCTGCTCTGCCTCTTCTGGGTATCTCAAATTCTCATTTATATACCGCATCATGGCAGATTGGCCTCCCGGGAAATGAGGCATCTGTTCTACCACATCATAAATTCGACCCTTCCATTTTGTTGAATCATACGGTATCTTTTCTGTAGTCTTGCTGAAATGGCTACCATTGTATTCTAATAGCTTAAACGTAATTTTAAAGCGACGGTCTTCATATAAACTAGTAGATTTATAATAGCTGTAATTTCTACGTGCCTCAAAAGCGGGTATATCCACTTGCCTAGTCATTGACGGAGCTATGTCAATGTCAGTCTTGCAATAATCTTTATAGTCAAGCAGAGTACCACTCATATCAAAATAACACAGACGGAATCTTACATTACAAATCGTTTGTTTCGTATGATTCCGAAGGGATAGCGTTCCTTCTGTATCATTCCAATTTTGCTCATAGCGTACCATGGTAACAGCCATACTATCACATGCTGTATCGTTGGCAAATGAAGCTTGGATACAGAATACTACCATTGATAAAAGTAAAAAGAAATGCTTCATATTCAATTGCCTAATAAATTATTAATGTAGAATGATTACGCATTCAATTCCGTGAGTGCTCCAGTTGTGGAATCGATGATAAAACCGCGGACAATGATGTTGTCGGGAACGAGCGGATGGTTCTTCACCCGTTGCATCGTCGCCCGCACACTCTTTTCCGTGTCGCCGAAGCCGTTGAGCCACTGGTGGAGGTCGATGTGCTGTTCCACTTCCGCTACCTTGTCAGCGTCAATCCGCTCTCGAATCAGATGCTCCATGTGCTCGCCGGTCATCTTTCCAGCACCGCAATCCGTGTGGTGGATGAGCATAATCTCCTCAATGCCCAACTCATAGATGCCCACGATGATAGACCGCATGACTGCGTCATAGTCGTCGAGGATGACGCCGCCTGCCACCTTAACAATCTTCACCTCACCATTCTTGATGCCTAATGCCTCAGGCAGCATCACGCTCAGACGGGTGTCCATACATGTGACTATAAGCGTCTTGCCTGACGGCTTGCCATCGGTGATATGCTTCTCGTAGCCCTTCCCGGCAACAAAGCGTCGGTTGTTCTCCAGTATTTCGTCAATCATAATAGCAATCAGTTATATTACAGCAAATTTCCATGCGTTGAATATTATATAAAGACCAAAAATATTATTATAACATTAGATGCTATATAAGAAAGCATACATACCCACCATTGAGTAAGAATTTTATTTTTTCTAAACTTTTCATATGCTCTCGTACAACTATTTTTCATAAAAGGATAGAGAATAATCCACGTTAGGAAAAAACATATTAGTATGTTGAGAGTATTATATCCTATTCCGAATGCCTTTAAAAGTCTATCAAAAAGAAGACTAATCGGAATTGATAGAAAAAATGAACACCCTAAATATGGCGTTTCGTTCCAAAAGGGATCGGCACATGCAAGCCTATAAAAAACATATATTATATAATCAAGTACCAACATCAATCAAACTTTTTATCCATATAGTTATAAAATTTGTCCCCTACCAGAGCACCTTGGGCTTGATGATCTTGGCGGCGCGGGCGTCTGCTCAGGTGTCATGGTGAACGGCTGGTTGGTGGAGAGGAAAGCCACGTCAATGTTTTTGATGTTCCGCATCTCTGGAATATCCTCGGTATCGCCGGAGATATATACACGGAAACCGTCAAGAGTCAGTATGAAACCGTTGTCCCTGCCTTTGGGATGATATTTCTCTTTGCCCGGAGTGGTGTTGTACGCCGACACGGCATCCACCCGGATGTCATCAGCCAGCTGCAGATGGTCGCCATTGTGCATGACCTTTCCCTTGCCGATGATTTTGGCGCAGTTCGCATTCGTGATGATTACGGTCGTTGGTTTCTCCAGTTGATGGATAGCTGCTGTGTCGCAGTGATCAAAGTGCTCATGTGTCACGAAGATGTAGTCAGCTTTGGGATAGGCGCTATAGTCCGTCGTCGGCTTCAAGCCACGCACCGGATCCACTTCTATCTCACGACCGTCAAACGTGATGCGGATGCTGCCATGTTTGATGGCGGTAAAGACAATCTCTTTGCCGCTCTTGATCTTGAACGTGTCTGTCTGGACAGCAGCGTCCTTTTGTAAAGTACTCTTCTTCCCTGTGCAGGCTGCGAAAGCCATTGTTGCCATCAAAAGCAACATGGTCAGTAATATATTCTTCTTCATCTCGATACAGTTTTTATTGAGTATCACTTCTTTGTGTCCTTTGCCTTGCTCGCAAACTCAAACAAGCTTTGCGGCAGATGACAGTAACCGTCGGGATTCTTGTCGAGATAATCCTGGTGGTAATCCTCCGCCTTGTAGAAGTTCTGTAAAGGCTGGTTCTCAACGGCAATCTTTCCGTTGATGTGCTTCTGCTCTTCGGCAAAGACCTCGTTGATAATCTTCTCGTCATCCTTGTCGGTGTAATAGACACCGGTGCGGTACTGCGTTCCGGTATCGTGGCCCTGGCGGTTAATACTGGTTGGATCTATGGCTTTGAAATACATCTCCAACAGAAACTTCAATGAAACCTTTGCGGGATCGTAGGTGACATGGACGGTTTCGGCAAAGCCGGTTTTGTCGGTGCATACCTCTTTGTAAGTCGGGTTTTCCGTTAAGCCATTGGCAAAGCCAACCTCTGTGTCCACCACTCCATCAATCTGCTTGAAGTAATGCTCGGTGCCCCAAAAACAGCCTCCGGCAAGATATATATCCTTCAAATTCTCTTTTTCCATATTTATCCGTTTTATGTTTTCTGTATATTAGAAATCGTTGTTGACTATTTCCTTCCCGAATGGTGCCAGTGCCAGGCGCATCAGCCGGAAGTGCATCTTGCCCCAAGGAATGCCGACGATGGTGATGCTCAGGAGCAGACCAAAGTCAAGATGTGTCAAGGCTATCCAGAAGCCACCGACGAAGAACCACAGTACATTCATGATCATGTTCAGGCATCCAGCATCCTGCGGCTGGTCAACAATTTGTGAGCCAAAAGGCCACAGTGCAAGAATACCCAGCCGCATGGTGGCAATGCCGAATGGGATGCCAATGATGGTGATCATCAGCAGGAGTGATGAAACGAAGTACTCCACTGCGATGCCCAATCCTCCAAAGACGAGCCAAATGATATTTCCTAATATCTTCATGAATTCAATCTCGGTTTCAAATGATGAACGCTTTTGCTTGCAAAGATAATGAAAATCACTGAAAGCAAAGAATGGACATCATCAATTTAGGTAGTCAAACAAATTAATAGGATTAAAAGGTTCGAGTCTTTTTTGAGGGGGGGGTGGTACAAGGGGGGGGATCCTTCCGATACCGTGAAAATCAAGGGTAGTCAACTCAACTGTGTCAGGGGCGTTTTCCCGTTAGGCATTAACCTCGGTCGGCGGGACGCGATTTTCAATCGCGTCCCGCCGACCGAGAATCTATAGAATATTCTTTGCCGAAATGTTTGCAAATCATTTGCAAGCAGGCTATGCCACATTGCATTGAGTCATGCTGATATATGATTGTTATTTTTCCCATTTTAAGAACACCGTAGAATTACATTCTGTTCTTCTGGCTTTGACCTGCTCCTGTACCCTTATACTTGCTTCGAGTGACATTGAACTTATAACGGACTGTCAATGAGATTTTACTTGTTGAGAACTCATCGAAGATGGTTTCCTTCAGTTTGCCGTATTTACCTATGATGTGACTGTCGTTCGTACCAAACACGTCGTTGACATAAAGCTGGAAAGTCAAGCAGTCCTTCAGAAAGCCCTTGTATATAGACAAGTCGGTGTCGAACATCGGTTTGTAGATATAATGGTTCTCCTCATATCCCTTTGTGATGTAAGTCATCATAACGGAGAACATCGCCCATTTCGTATCGAAAGTGTTGTTGAATTTAAGTTCCGCTATAGGCTTGTTAAGATAATATCCGTCCCTTGTCTCTAACTTGAACCATTGCTTCTCAATCAATGCTGACAGCTCTGGATGCCAAATGCCAAAGGTAGGCTGCAAGGTGAGCGACGAAGTCACATTGTTATAAGATTCGCCATTTATCATCCTCATCAACCCAATGGTGGCATCGTCCTTATACATCTCTACAGTCTGATATATCGGATCGGATACATGTTCATAAGTCAAGTTGAAAATCAACCATTTATAGGCGAGGTCGTAACTTATATTTCTTGAAATCTCTGAGACAAGAAACGGATTACCGGTCTCGTATGTATAGTGGTTGCTATATTGCACACCACTTCTTAATACCCAGTAGTTAGGACGATCGATGTCGGCTGCATAGCTCAGCTGCATCTGTACATTGCCAAACGGCATCGAAAGGCTGAGAGACGGAAACCAGTTGCCATAAGTTTTGCTTTGCTCCGCCATATACTTACCATCGTCGTAATATTTGAAATCAACATTCTCGTATCGCAATCCCGCTTCCATGTTCAACTTGCCAAAGTCACGACTATAGGTAACGAACGCAGAGGACATGCTCTCTTTAATGCGGTCTCTTACATTGTCGGCAAGAGTGTTTGGAATGATGGCGTAGTTGGTGTTACGGTTTGTGAATGAATACTCGCCACCTACAGACAAGCCACCACCCAACAGCGGATAAGAGAGCACCAATTTGGAAGCTATCAGGCGGTTGTATTTTGAAGTGGTACTGTTTACAAGTTGGTTTTGTATTTCCGAGTTTACCTCCTGATAATGCTCATCTATATTGTTTTTATTGTTTCCTTTAGACCAAAACCAGTCGGTATTGAAGTCAATGCCCAATTTCCCTGCCTTGCCTACATAATATATATTGCTTGACAAGTTGCTGTTCTGCCCAAATTCTGATCTGACAGAAGTGCTGGTCTCCGTCAAATCTTCATTTATCAGTACAGAGCCTTCCGTCTTTCCGGCTGTTATCAGCTTTGGATTGCGTAAGAAACTGAAGCTTGCTCCCAACGAATTGTTGTCGTCAAACTGATAACTGACATTCAAGCGAGAACTAAAAGTTTCGGTTTTGTTTTTCCATCGTGTTTTGTCCTGTTGGTTCCATGTCTTGTCGAGATATGTCATTTGCTGCAAGTCTTTCTCGTCTGGCGATGATTGTTTTGCGCCATAGGCGTAAGCACCAAGCTCCAATCCGCTCTTACGGTAATACATATTCAGTCTGTCATATCCGCCAATGTTCTTTTTCTCGTCGTACGATCCTTCTGTTGTAGCGTCAAAACCGAATCCATCTCCTTGTATCTTCTTCGTTGTGATACGGATGACGGCCTTCGTGCTTGCAGCATAACGAGCACCTGGGTTAGATATTACTTCAACCGACTTGATGTTGTCCGAACTCAAACGGTCGAGTTCGCTTCTGTCTCTCATCTGTCGTCCATTGATATAGATGATAGGCTCGCCACGTCCAAACACCTTTATGTTGCCATTCTGTGCAGACACATTAGGTATGCGGTCGAGCAGATGCTCCATTGTTCCTGCCTTTTCAAGGACAGAACCAACAATAGTAGTCACCATTCCCCCATTTTTCAAAACGGTCTTTGGCAAAGATGATTTTACTACCACTTCGTCGAGCATCCTGCTATCTTCTTCCATCTTGATAACTCCCACATTCTCACCTGTGCAGTCCTTGAATATTGTCTTATAGCCTACAGAAGTTACCTTGAGGATTCCACCGCTGCAAGAGGAGTTGATGGAAAAGCACCCGTTCTCTCCACTCACAGCCCCATTGACAAATGTTGAATCTTGACGGTTTAGGAGCACTACATTTGCAAAGGCCAAAGGTTCTCCTTTGGAATCTACAATCTTTCCTGAAATGTTCTGTGCCATCATCTGTGCCATTGTTGAGAAACAAACGACTATTGTCAAGAAAAACGTTTTCATAATACGACTTTTTTATAATCAAACAGGCGGAATCAATTCGCAAGTGCAAATTTACAAAGTTTTTTTGTAGACGACTTCATCAGGAGTGAGAAAATTTAATTTTTCCCTTGGTCTTGCGTTAATTTTTCTTTGTATCATCTTTATTCTCTGTTGACTTACATTCTTGAAATCGGTGCTATTGGGTATGTAGAGCCTTATGAGGCCGTTTGTGTTTTTGATGCACCTTTTTGCCATGGGGCATGAGGATCGGCAAAGTACACTATTACGCCCAGCTTTTTCGTAATGTACTCATGACGGATACCATAAATGTGTCTACCTATGAATAAAGCAGGCTAGCAGCATCGTCACAACCCTTTTTACCGCATTTGCTATCTTTATTGCCGTTTGCAAAGTTATGGATATCCGACTATGACAACATGTCGGCTACCTGCTATGGCTTTGAGGCCAAATATCCCGAACCGGGTGATGACGCCGATACTACAGACTGCATCTTCTCGACGAGTCCGGCTTCACCCATCTCACCGACTATGCCGCAGGTGTCATAAAATGTCCCCAGCATCTGTCCCTCAACAGTATCCGTAAGGCTACGGTAGTTGCCATAGTTTATTCTACCCTACCCTTAATTTTTCTGCTTTATCAAGAATCTTACCTGGTATTTCATTCTCCATACGCCATGTGATGGTCATCGGACGGTCACCACGGGATGAGACATACCTGACGGGACCAAGACAATAATAGGACTCTGTCAGGCCATAAGCATCCTTCTTTTGTTCTCTGACGAAAAGCAGAAACTGTTGATGTGTCTGTGCCTGGTCCACATACCGTCTGCCGGCATTGTCGTGGCTGGCAGTATTCTGGCTCTGCCATTGGAAAAGAGTTTCACTGATCGCATAATCTTCATACTGTGTACTCGGCGAAAAATCCCTATCACTCTTATTGAGGGTGACCCACAACAGTTCTGTTTTTCCGTCCACCTTATAGATACCACTCTGTGCGCTGAGGCTCTTCTCGGCTGTGATCCGTCCGAAGAGAATAAGTTGTTCCTCCCGGGAATAGCAGCCATAGAGTTCGAGAGGAACATCATTGGGCAGACTGCCTATAAGCCGCGTCGCTAAATCGACATGCTCCTTGAGCCAGGACATTATTTCCTTTACCTCTTCTACAAACAGCGGATGGGCGGCGAAGGTGCGGAATCCTTCGTCGATCGTTGAGAAGCCCATTTTCCCTATGGGCGCATTGTACAAAGCATAGTAGAACATCAACGCCCATTTTGCCTCCTTGCCAGCATGCTCATACATGAAATTATTCGCTATGAGCCGCTGGATGAAGCTGATATAATCTATAGAGTTGATATGCAACAAGTTGCTGAGATTACGCTCGTAAACGCTTGTATACTTGTCTTCCTCGTAACGAACCTGGTTAGCCAGTTTCATATAGAGCGACCAGCATTTATTGTTCTTATAGATCTGTCGGATGTCAAGGTCAAACTGCTCCAGGAAATGGCTGAGCGTCAATTCCCGTCCTGTGTTTGTCTGGAACAATTGCATCTCATTGACGATACGCCGCTGATTGAAAATGGCCGAACGGATATTGTCAAGGATATACTTCTGGGCGATCTTATCCATCGTGATAGCGCACCCGCGGGGAAGCATTGGAAATCCCTCTTTTATTTGAGAAGCTATGGACTTGTCGGAGGGACTGAGCAGCGGACGGAGCCTGCTCTCAAAGCTATAGTTGTGGTGAGCTTGCAGCACGAAGTCGAGAACCGTAAGACAATCCTTGTCCGGTGCCAAGCGAAGACCACGGCCGAGCTGTTGAAGGAATATAGTAAGACTCTTGGTCGGTCGGAGAAAGAGGACAGTGTCAATCTCAGGAATATCAACACCCTCATTGAGGATATCTACCACACAGAGATAGTTTATTTTCCCCGTCTCAAAGCGCTCCAACACACGGCGGCGCCGCTCTTCGGAATCTTGTCCGGTGAGGGTATCGGCGCGATATCCAGCCTCCCGAAGTCCTTCAGCTGTAGTGCGTGCATGCTCGATGTTGATGCAGAAGCAAAGCGCCCGACAGTTCATCTCGTCAGCGAGGTATTTAGGAATCGTGGCGGTAATGAGATTGAGGCGGTTGCGCGTATTTAGTTTTGCTGCAAGCTCACGCTCATCGTATCCTGCTGCCGTCCATCTCACATTCAAGAGATTGGCCGTGTCGTCGCCTATACAGAAATACTGGAACGGGCACAGCAACATGCGGTTGATGGCTTCCGGCAGACGGATCTCTGCAGCTATCCGGTTGTCAAAATCTGGTAGCAGGCTCTGTCCGTCGGCACGCTCCGGCGTAGCTGTCAGTCCGAGGAGAACAGAAGGATTGAATTGCTGAAAGAGAATGCGATAACTGTTTGCCGTGCTGTGATGAGCCTCATCGACAAGGATGTAGTCGTAAAAATCATGCCTCATCCTCGTGAACAGCTCCCTATTGCTGTTGAACGTCTGGATAGAGATAAAGAGATGATTCAGGTTGCCCGTCGCCGACGGCTGGTATTCTCCCACCCATAATTCACCGAAAGTAGGATCATTGAGCACGGAACGGAACGTTCGGATACTCTGTTCGAGAATCTCTTTTCGGTGCACGATAAACAGCAGGTTATGGTGATCAGGATGAGCATCATGGAACCGCTTGTAGTCGAAGGCTGCGATGACCGTCTTTCCCGTTCCCGTGGCAGCCACGACAAGGTTACGGAAGCTGTGATGGACCTCACGGGCAACAGAAAGCTTGTCGAGGATCTCTTTCTGTTCCGGACGAATCATATATCTTGCCAACACAGTGGGGTGCTCACTGTCGTTCTTATGCTGTTCGGCATAGATGGCACGTCGAAAACGCTCCTCGTCATAGGGTTCAAAGTCGGGACGGTTCCAATAGGTATCAAAGGTTGCCAAGGCGGCTTTGATGATTTGTGGGTTCTCCTGTGACGTCACGCGAATATTCCATTCCAGTCCTGTCATGGCCGACTTCGTCAGATTGGAGGAACCAATATAAGCGGTATGGAGACCACTATTGCGGAGAAAGATATACGACTTGGCATGGAGCCGGTCGAGCGTTGTGTCGTATGTGACCCGAATGTCTACCTTCTCTGGACTGAGCTCTTTTAGAAATTGCAAGGCCTTAGGCTCTGATGCCGCCATGTAAGAGGTCGTGATAATATGCATACGGGCATCAGGGCGCTCCAAGAAATGACTGAGGGAATCTTTGAAAATCCTCACGCCCGAAAACTTGATGAAAGCAACAATCCAATAGATCTCGTCGGCCGACTGAATGTCAAGGTTGATCTCACTCTGCAGAGACAGGTCGTGATTGCTGCCTGTGAAAAGGTTACTGACGGTGAATCCTGATTTCGGACGGAGTAGGTTATAAGCCTTGATCTGTTGCTCATTCTTACCCGCCCTGGAAATAATCCCGCTGAGCAAGTAATTTTGTACGACCAACAAGTCATCAGCAGTATCACACGACCACTCGCCTTCTATGAAGTGGAGAATCTTGTTAATGAATGATATCCGTTCTTCAAGACTTTCAAAGAGTTTGTCGTCAGTCAGTAACCGGGAAAGGATTTTGGAAATATACAAACTGACAAAGCGCGGAAAGACACTCATCCCACTGCTCAACCAATTGGTGGACTGGTCGTTGGACAACATGGATGCTATCATAAGGCACCGAAAGAAATATGCATTGTAGATTATGCATCACAAAACGGCATATTCTGCGCTACATTGTCGCTGTAGATGGTGCTCAACCCTGCGAAGAAACTTATCCCCAGACCTCTTTTGCGATCTCTCTTACGAGATCTATCTTCGCCCACTGTTGAGCCTCAGTGAGTTTATTGCCAATCTCGCAGGATGCAAATCCACACTGCGGACTGAGGCACAGTCTGTCGAGTGGTACATACTTCTCTGCCTCGCGGATACGACGCTTCACCTCTTCCTTGTCTTCCAATACAGGCAATTTGGTCGTTATCAATCCGAGAACGACCTGCTTGTCTTCAGGAATATACTTCAGTGGTTCGAAACTGCCTGAGCGCTCGTCGTCGTATTCCAGATAGAAGGCATCGACGTTTTCCTGGGCAAACACATAGGGGGCTACAGGGTCATAGGCACCCTTGCTGGCCCATGATGAGTGGTAATTGCCCCGACAGATATGGGTATTGATAACAAGGTCATTCGGTTTGTCTTGCAGAGCAAGATTGTTCACCTCAAGATAACGCTCAGCTTCTCCTTCAAGCGTGAAGCCGGTGCCCGCTATTGCCTTCCAATAATCATCGTCGATGATCATTCCCCAAGTGCAATCGTCGAATTGCAGATTGCGGCAGCCCGCAGCATAGAGGTCTTTGATAACCTGACGATAGGCTGATGCGAGATCTTCTATCAGCTGATGCTCATCAGGATATATTTTCTGTGTATCTCTGGCATTATTGCCACGGAAGAACTCTGCAAGCGTCTGTGCCGGTGCAGGAATAGTCTGTCGGGCAACAATTCCCTCACCTTCAAACTGTTTCACATATTTAAAGTGCTCCACGAATGGGTGATTCTTGCCGCCAAGCTTGCCCGTTAATCGCGTAGATCCCTTCGTGGTCTCCTCATCGTGAAACTGGTATCCATGTTCCAGTTCTATATGCTCAACGCCCTCAAGACCCCACATAAAGTCGAGATGCCAGTATGCACGGCGGAATTCTCCGTCTGTAATATCTTGTAGTCCGTGCGCTTTCTCTTTCTCTATCAGATCTTTGATAAGACGATCCTCTACCGATTTTAGTTCCTGGGCACCGATTCTACCCTCGGCAAATTGTGCTCTTGCTTCCTTGAGTGCTTTCGGACGAAGGAAGCTTCCTACGAAGTCTGCGCGGAACGGCGCATGTAATGTACTGCTCATTGTTATTGTCTATTGTGTTAAACTTTTGATTTCGATGCAAAGGTAAGAACAATAAAATTATCTGCAAAATATTCTTTTGAATTCAGAAAAATGTGCTACTTTTGCAATCAGATAGTAAAATATGCAGAATATTATTCTACAAAATTAAGAGATAACTAATATGGCAAACCAAGATAAGCTCGACACTACTGATATTAAGATGCTGAAGATACTGCAACAGAACTCACGGCTCACCGTGAAAGAGCTTGCTGCAAAAGTAAATCTCTCCCCCACCCCGGCTTTCGAACGACAGAAGCGGTTAGAGCGGGACGGGTATATCCAGCGCTACGCTGCTATCGCAGACCACCACAAACTTGGAAACAACGTTATTGTGCTATGCAATATCCGACTTAAGCAGCATACCCACGATCTTATACAGCAGTTTATGGATGCAGTGCAGTCGATCGATCAGATCACGGAATGCTATAACACCACCGGCGACTATGATTTCCTTATTAAAGTTTACGCACGAGACATGAAAGACTACCAGGACTTCATGCTCAATACGCTTGGAAATATTAGTTGTGTTGGGAGCTTGCACAGCGTTATCGTTATCGGAGAGATTAAGGACTCACACGTTATACCAGTGGCAAGATACGAAGAAGAAAACCACTGACAAGGCATCTGTACAAACAGATGTTGCCAAGACCTGCCGATCTCTTTTCGCTCCATTGCTCAATAAAGAATGGAACGGAGAAAGCGTGCAACAACCACGACTGGTTCAAGTCGGCACCTGTCTACATGCTGTGTTTCAAGAATTTCTGCTTCTTACTCATTCTCTCTGTGTCGCAGTCGCATCTCCTTAGGTGGCAGTCCCATCACCTGCTTGAAGGCCCGGTTGAAGTTGGCTGGGGAGCTGAAGCCTGTATCATATGCAATCTGCTTAATAGACAAGGTGTTATCAGCTATCAACTCCAAGGACCGGATTATTCGCTGGTAACAAAGATAATTGCTGAGGGTAGTGCCCGACTCACTGAACAATCGGCTCAGGGTGCGTGTGGAGATACCCGCGGCATGGGCTGCATCGCTGGCTCTGATATTGTCAGCAAGATGCTTGTGAATATAGTCCATCGCCTTACGGAGTACAGGACTGCTTTCTGTGTCTATGCCGCGCAAGGGCAATGACAGTTGCCGTTCCACTCTGTGGAAGGTTTCAAAAAAAAAAGACAGAAACTGTGGAGTGTGGCATCACCCTCATCCACAACAGGGCCGCGCTTGGCAATGAAACTTAGATTAGCCCGTGCCCAAGGACATACATATAGCACGCTGAATGACTCAAAGGTCTTGACTTTGTCGTCAGGCAACTGAAAATAGAATATACGCAGGTTTATCTTCCGGTTGTTACTTGCCAACGCATGCATCATGCCGCTGGGAATCCAGCAAGTGTAGCCCTCAGGCACAAAGTATTCACGCGTACCGACAGTCACATGCAGAGAGCCGGCAATAGTCTCCACCACCTGTATGCAATGATGGCTGTGTGGTGCAAGGTCAACACCCTCGCGCCCCGTAACCTTGATGAGGACTTTTCCTTTCCCAACTTGTTCTACCTGACGAATAAAACTCTCTTGCTCTTCGTTCATTTACGTACCTATATTATTATATAATGTATAATTCAGTTATCCGCAAGGTTAGACCTTTGGTAAGGAATTCCGGCTTGGCGGTAATTGAGAATTCTTTGGCCTAATTTGCTAATGCTGCACAAAGATAATATATTAATTTTGCAATCGAAAATAAATCAGTAGAAATTGAACTGTCTTTCTTAATAAGACCATTGAATATTCATTCTAAACAAACAGTATATGCAACTAAAGAAAATTGTATTATCAGTCGTCCTGACTGTTATCGCTCTCAGCAGCGAAGCCAAGGGACTGGCACTGAAAGTCTATAATCCCGGCACCTCAGCCATCTTCCCGGTGACCTCCACCATCGTCTATGGTAAGAAGGACGCTGCGCTCATCGACGCACAGTTTCAGAAACAGTATGCTGAACAGATTGTGAAGGAGATCAAGAACATGAAGAAGAATCTGAAGTATGTCTTCGTGTCGTATCACGATCCAGACTACTACTTCGGTCTCAACGTCATCCACAAGGCTTTTCCCGAGGCAAAGATCATCTCTACGGCACAGACCGCTTATCTCATAGAGGCTTCCAAGGACATGAAGCTCGACGTATGGAAAAAGCAGTTGGGCGCCGATGCCCCCGACACGCTCATCGTGCCTGAGGTTGTCGACTCGCTGCCCGCTATCGAGGGCAATGCCTTGGAGGTGAAATACAGCAAAGACGACTCGGCCCATCCCTTTGTCTGGATTCCCTCGCTGAAGGCTATTGTTGGCGGTGGCAGCGTCACAGAGGGCGGTCACATTTGGATGGCAGACACTCAAGGCGACAAGGGCATCGCAAAGTGGCAGCAGGTGATCAGCGCCATGAAGCAACTGGAACCCGTCACAGTCGTTCCTGCACATTTCGTCAGTAGCGACTACAAGCCGCAAGTTCTCGACTTCGTTGGTAAGTATCTTGCCGACTACCGTCAGGCTGCCGCCAAGAGCAACAATGCTGACGAACTGACCGCCGCTATGGAGAAAGCTTGGCCGCAGTTGCCCGGGAAGGACAACCTCGTCTTCAGCGCAAAAGTTTTCAAGGGCGAGCAGGAGTGGAAGATATTCACCCCCTATCCACCCATCGGCCGAGCCATCAAGGTAGACTTCGGCGCCTTTGCCTTCCGCAACAGTTTCAAGGATGCCCACCACATGACATTCCTCGGTCTCAACGGAGTCTACAAGGGCGTTACCGACAACGTGCTGCCCAACGTCGTGGAGGTATCTCCAAACGTGTTCATGGTCTATTGGTCGGAGCCTAACTCCACCAAGAGCAACGTGGTGCATGTGCAGAACTACAACACGGGTACCGTGTGGACCAACATCGCCGCACCCGACGGTAAGTTCTACAATATGCAAGGCAAAATGAGCGTTGTGGAATAATAGTAGATTAGTAATTTTAATCTGAGCCATAACTCACCCTGCTTGGGGTGGGCTATGGTAGCCAGGGACTATGAGAATGTTGCACCAGTCACCTCCAAAAAGGGAGGTAAGGCGAGACTCTGACGTCGCCAGTATGCAAGATGCGAACCTTGATAGTATTCATTCTATTGAAAAATATCTTTTTATGCAACAAAGATACGATATTTCATCCGAACGACAAATAATTTCTGTATTTTTGTACCACTATAAGATAATTGCACACAGTCACTGGTTAGATAGCAAACGGTGATTTCATTCAATAAAAGATGAGACATGTATAGCATTGACAACATTGTAACGACAAGCACGTGTGACAAGGGCGGCAACCTGAAATTGTTCTCAGCGTTTCAGATGATGCAAGACTGCTCCGAGATGTGGATAGAGTCAGAACCTGGCGTGAAGACTTTCTTTGAGGAATCCGGTATGACACAACTGCTCGCCTCCAGAGAGGTGGAGATTGTAAGAGTACCGCGGTTCAAGGAAAAGCTCCGAACGGAGACATCGGTCTTTGATGTCAAGCCTATGTTTGGCTTCCGCAACACGTTCATCTATGACTCCGACGGCAACGTATGCTATAAGACCTGGTCAATGGGAGCCTTCGTCGACCGCATAAGCGGCAAGTTGCAGAGAATACCCGATGAGGTTCTCAAAACAGTAATGATTGAGTCCAAGAAGGACATGACCTACGGTGAACGACGAATCATTCTGCCAAAAAATGCAGCTTTCAAAGAGCAGGCCTCTGTCGCCGTAACCCACAACGATATTGACTATAACGGCCATGTGAACAACGCCAACTATATCCGTATTGCTATGGAGTATCTGCCTGAAGGATTCGCATACCGACATGTAAGGGTAGAATACAAGCGTCCCGTCAGATTCGGGGAGGTAATCGTCCCCAAGACATACTTGTCGACGGATGGCATCTTCTATGTAGAGTTGTTATCAGCCAGCGCCGTATGCGCCATCCTGGAGTTGAAATGATAGTTTGATGAACAAACCAAGAACTCAAATGGAACGATTCGTCAGAAAAGCAACAGCTGAGGACCTGCCGGTGGCTCTCGTTCTCATAGAGAGTGGACGGAGGAGTTGGCAAAGGCTGGATTCCACTACTGTGGCATCATCCATCTGCTCGACGGTGATGAGCGGTTGGCTTATCAGAAGATAATTGATTCACATTAATCTGGTGAGCCCATAGTGTTATTGAGCAGACACAAAAAAGGCGGCTTCCTTATTCAAGAAGTCGCCCCCGCCGGAAAAAGGGCGGCATATAGGAGATTATGTTGTAGAAACAAAAAAGGGACTGCTCCCCATGAAGAGAACAGTCCCTGTAATACCACTGAGCAGCAACGCCGGGGTTATGCGACCTCAATGCGTTTTGTCTCCTTCTCAGCCTTCTGAGTGCGAGGAAGTGTGATATGAAGCACACCGTTATTAACCTTTGCCTCAATCTTATCCTTCTCCACATCCTCAGGCAGCGTCAGAGCCTGCTCGTAATTGCTGTATGAGAACTCGCGGCGCAGATAGTGCTCTTTCTTGTTCTCGTCCTTCTTCTCGTCCTTGTGCTCCATCTTGATGGTCAGATTGCCATCCTTGTCGACGTTCACCTTGAAGTCATCCTTGGTGGTGCCAGGAGCTGCAAGCTCAACTTCGTAAGCCTTGTCGTTTTCCTTGACATTGATAGCAGGTGCTGTGACATTTACGCGCGGCATCCAACTTGTGTTCAACATGTCATCGAAATCATTGTCAAGCCAATTGTTCATGTCTCTTAAAACTGGATACATCATAAGTCAAAACCTCCTAATTATCAATTAATTCTTTATTTGTCATCAGCTCTTCCATCGTCCTTAGGTTCCTTTCGTTGCCCTCGTACGACGGCCGAACTTCACTGACATTTATACAATATCCGTGCCCATAAGCAAATGGTGACAAATCGTGCCATCATTGTCAGCAATGCTTAAAATATTTACACTTTGCTGACAACAGTGGCACTTGGCGGAGTCAATTAGCAAGTGCAAATTTTAATTAGTATGTAAGATCAAATAATATGCAGCCAAGCAAGAAAAACAAGCAAAATATAGAATGCTGTTAATCCGAGAATGGGTAAAACACGATAATACAATCCTTCTCTTGCCAATCTTTTTTTTTCTTCTTGATGCATTACTCTATACGCCTCTATTAAAGTTTGTATGTATTTCTTTTTTTTCAGTGTTATTTCCTGTATTGTTACAGTTAAGAATGTGATAACTAAAATAGGTATGGACAATCCGATAGCATTGATATGTAGCACAATAGCACACAAGCGCATAATAATAATGGCAATAGCAATCAAATGATAAAAGGATATTACCCATATCATTAAATACATTCTACTAACATCTATCTCTCTTGAATTCTTTTCATATCCATAAAACTCAAAAAAGAGCATTTTTTCGAAAATCCAACGGACCATTTGCATAATAATATATTTTACCTTAATTCCGCAACTAATTGCGCAATTCTTTATTAATATTTTTTATAAGTCTCTGAGGAACAATAAGTTCCCAAGAGTTTTGCCATTTGCAGAATTTTCACTAACTTTATGGTGTCAAAACAAAAATAGTTCAATTCTAAATGACATGGCAAAAGTAGCAATAAAATATGATAACATAGTCCCCTACGGCGGAATTTTTTATGCTATGAACGAATTTAAACGCGCAGGACTGGACAAACTGGTAGACGGGCGGCTTAATCTCCGCTGTGCGAACTATGGCTATCAGTACAGCGATATCATGCTTGCGATATTCTGTGTTTACCTCTGTGGCGGTGATCATATAGAGGATATAACCACCATTCTGAACAAGTATCTGAGCACTGCCCCCGATGCGAGGATACCAAGTTCTGACACCATCGCCCGTGGGCTGAAGGAGCTGAGCGCCATGAGTATAGCCTATACGAGTAAAGCTGGCAACGTATATGCGCATGATTCTGCAATGAAACTAAACTCCTTGATGCTTGACATGGCATTGCTGCTTGGCCTTCTGAAAAAGGGGCAGGGCATTGATGTCGACTTTGACAACGAGTTCATCCCCGCTGAGAAAAGCGACGCGCTGTATTCCTATAAAAAACAGCGCGGCTACTTCCCGGGCGTGATGACCTCCGGCCCGCTGATAATCGGCATTGAGAACAGGCAGGGCAACTCGAATGTCAAGTTTGAGCAAGTGGAGGAGCTGACACGCATGCTGGACAATATCGAGGCTCACGGACTTTACGTGCGCATGTTCCGTGCCGATTGCGGCTCGTTCATCAAGGAACTTGTTGAGGAGCTCTTTCTGCGGACAGAGACGTTCTACCTCCGTGCCAGCAGCTGTGCAGACCGCAGGCAGATGTATGAACAGTGCAAGGATTGGCGGCACACGACGGTAAACGGTCAGGACATGGACGTTGCCTCATTTGAATTCACCGAATTCCTTTCCGACTGGCATTTGCGGCTTGTAGTGCAGCGCACCAAGATGGACGCGGAACATGGAGAACGGTTCCTGCCCGGCATGGAATATATGTACCGTGCCATACTGACCAACGACCATGACAGCACCGAAGAACAAGTCATTGACAAGTACAATCAGCGAGGCGCATGCGAGAAGAATTTCGACGTTCAGAATAACGACTTCGGTTGGGCTCATCTCCCGTTCTCAACCATGGAGGACAACACGGTGTTCCTTCTCTTTACCCCCATGCTGAAGAATTTCTATCAGTACTTGTTGTCAAAGGTCAGCGCAATCTTTCCCGGTATAGACATGAAAAGTCGCCTTAAGCGCTTTATCTTCGCCTTCATTGTCGTCCCGGCGAAATGGGTCCGTGTCGCCAGGCAATGGACTCTGAATATCTACACTAAGAACAGATGGTTGCACTACTGGACAATTTTCAACGCCAGCTACGGATGAGCTAAACGTTTTGGAGGGTTAACAATTTAACATCCCTAATGGGGGTAAGGGGGGCTTTATGCGCTCATATCAGTTAGGATATGGCAAAAAGTCAGTTTGAACAAGAGAAATCGCATTCTGGGCGGTTTTGACCGCAATGACCTGAGACTATTAGTAGGGTTGCGGAATTGAGGTTTTAATAGAACGGCAGAGTCAATTAGCAAGTGCAAATTTACAAAGTCTTTTTGTAAACAACTTCATCTGGAGTGAGGAAATTTAACTTTTCCCTTCCCTTGATCTTGCCAATCGTTGAACGGTAAAAAGGTAAAAAAGAGTAAAGCTACCCTATTCCTCAATTTCTGCCGATGATCCCCGTCTGCGTGTCTTTATTGTTGAGCTTGCGCTGTGCTTCCTTGTATCTCCTGCCATGACTGAGCTTCCACGTGAAGTTGAGAGAGACGAAATTGCCGATGGTCTTGCTGCGGAGCTCATAGTCCTTGTGCATTAAGCGGTTGAGCAGGTGGGAAGACATCGCCTTGGGATTGGCCATGAAACAATGGTCCCACGTCAAGGACACGGAGCAGGGGCCGGCCTGATAGCTGCATTGCAGGGCCGGTGTGCCATAGTTCCATCCAAGGTTCTCGCCTTCGAGAAAGCGGTAGCCATTGTCGGCTTGTGCCGTGAGCGTCCAACGTCCGAGATAAGCTTCCAGGCTTCCGCCCACCATCCAGAAGTTATGAAGATGGGTGTAGTCGTCGCCAAAGTTGAAGTAGCGGAAGAAGCCTCCGTTGACATTGGCCACAAGACGGTCGGGAACGAGGGTGTAGGAGAAGTTGTCGATAAAGTAGAGCATCTTGATGCCCCGCTGATTGCGTTGGGTGTAGACAAACCGGTTGTCATCAGTACGGAAATACGCAGCCATGTTGCAATGGGAATGGTCGCGATAGTCAGCCTCCAGCGTGTTGTTCCATCGTGGTGAGAAATAGTTGAAACGCAACGTATGTTCGTCGCAGCGGTTGGGCTTAAGGTTCGGAGACCCCATCGTCCACTCACGTCCGTTGGTGCGGATGGCCGCATCACCGATCATCGCGATGCGGCTGAAAAAGCCATACTGCATAAAGTCATAGCTCAGGCTCAGTCCATGACCGAAGTTATAGGCTAACGTGGCTTGGGGTCGGAAGAGATTGAAATTGTAGTGCGCCTCACCCTGGGTATAGCGTTGGTTGCTCACGCCAAGACCGGCCACATAGGTCAGTGCGCCGAGACGGCCTTTGAGTTGGGCAAAGCCATAGACATACTGATTATGGAGTCGGTTAATGGCATCGACATCATCAGTGTAGCTGTTGCGCGTGTATTTGAGTTGGTAGTTGGCACCCAAGGACAGCGTGAAGGGCTTGAGCCGGTTCTCATAGATGGCTTCCCCGATGAGTGACGACGTGTTGCCCTTGACATGGTAGGCGTAAGGGCCACCCTCATCCATATAGTTATAGGAACGTGTGTGGATGTGCGTGCCCACCACGTTGGCCGTGATGCTCTGGTGACGGCCCAGCATCCTGACAAGATAGAGGTCGAGAACAGGAGAGAACGAGCGGTCGCGGGAGAAGTTCTTCACATCCGTGCCATTGACATCGGTGAGCACATCATTACCCGGACAATGATTGAAGTCGGCAGTCAGCTTTGCCTGCAAGACATTGCCGAGCGTGTCAGCCCGATTGTATTTCAGTGCGACCGTATTGCCAGCCGCTCTGCTCCGATGCTGCTTGTCCACACGCGAGACGATGTCGTGCGTGCCGTCGGTGAGCAGGTAATCGGTGAGGGTGCGTGCTTTCTCGTTGCGGTTGTCCTTATAGAAGAAGTTGTAAGTCAGTGCCCATTCCGATTTACCTCTGTTGACCTTTGCATAGACCATGTCGTCGCTATAGCGGGCCAGAGCCTGCGTAAGGTCGGTGCCGAGCTCGTATCCTGCGTCACTACGCCGTGTGTGGATATCGATGACGAAGGCAATGTCCTGACCATAGCGCACGCCGGGATTGTCGATATAGTCAATGGAGGTGACGCGCTTAGGGTCGAGTGCTGTCAGGTCGGACTTTGACGCGAGGGCACCGTTGATGCGTAGTTGCACCTCACCACGGTTGAGACGGTCGGCAATGGTGTGGCGTACGGCATCCACCTGAAGTTGAGGGAGGCTGAGAAGATGGAGAAGGGCATAGCCATTGGAGGCACTCGCGCGCTGAGCCACCGACGGGATAATATGGCGTCCGTCGGGACGGGAAGTTACGCGCGCTGCCTCCACGGTAACGCCTTTGAGCACTACCGCCGTGTCTGAGAGTAAAGAAGAGGAAGGCTTGGCGCTGCCGTGAATCTGTGCATAGCCCACTGTCACCGCGCCAAACGCAAGCATAAGGAGAAAGAAAATCTGCTTCATATCTTTGCTGTTTGTTTTTGTTGCAAAGATAGGAAGCAAATGGCTAAACGCCTAAGAATGAGACTGACATCTGTCTGACAATTGATATTTACCGCCTCTTTCTGTCGTAATGGTGAGGTTGCTGTTCTTGTCGAGTACGGGTTTCAGCCGTCGGATGAGCGTGTAGAGCGTGTCGCTGGCATCGGGCTTTTTCGGCCAAAGCGCCTGGCAGATGTCCTCCTTGCGCAAGCTGTGATGCTCATCGGCAAAGAACATCAGCATCAACTGGCGTTGCATGGCGGTGAAGTGGACAGGCTCCTGATGCTCATCATAGAATGTCTGTGAGGCTTCATCAAGGCGCAGACCGCCAAAGCCTCCGGCAATCGCCACGACCCGACGACGCGTCCACATCAGTGAGCCTGCCAGCCAAAGCAGCGACAAGACGAACAGCGACAGTGGCATACGCTGGTCAGAGAGGGACAGCACCGAAGCCACTGAACAGTTGGCATAGCCCCGGAAGGCTACGCGACGCGCTCCCCTGCCCCATGTCATCTTGCTGCTGGCAACCGTCTTCGGGTCCACATCCTCGGCATAGCACACCAAGGAATGGCGACGGAGCACCTCCAGCCGCAGATTGCTGCGATAGTCGCGGATGGTGTCGGGAGTGATCCACGCCTCTTGCTTATGGCGCAAGGTCTGGGTCAAAGCCTGGTTCATATCTGCTACCATCTCCTCTTCGGCACAACGATAGCTATGCATGCCTGCCCACACGGAGCAACACAGCAGGGTCACAAAGACCACAATAGTATAGAACGGTTTCATCGCAGAAATATCAATTTAGTGTTTCAATGATACAAAAGTAAAGAAAAAAAAGCGAAAACGCAAGAAGAAAGCCTATTTATAATAAGAAAAAGCGTATCTTTGCAATAACACAATAACCCAACAAACATGAAAAAATATCCATAAACACACTGAGACATCCTCCATCCTGCGGCTGATCAGCAACATGTGAGCCCAAAGGCCACAGTGCAAGAAATCAGGAGAGGTTGACCTTCCATGCTGATGTTTCTGAGAAATCAAACAGGATAATTACTTCGCATTATTCCTATAATTCATGGGCGTCTGTTTCTTGTAGTTGTAGAATACACGTGTAAAGTAGGTTGCCGTCTCAAAATGCAGTTGGGCAGCTATATCCTGTACGGACAAGGATGTATAGCGCAGCAGATTGCATGCTTCCTGCATGATACGGCTCAGGATATATTGCTTGGTTGACACACCTAACGATGATCGCACGAGCTTGTTGAGGTAGTTGGTGGTGATGAACAGCCGGTCTGCATAGAAAGCCACTCCGTGCTCCTCTTTATAGTGCTCTTCAACCAACGACCGGAAACCGTCAATATATCGATTGGCATTGACGGCCTCGTTGCTGTCAGTTTCTTTCTTGCTGTCTTCCATAAACCGAGCCCTATTGAGCAGCATGAGGGCCTCATAGAGCATGGCGCGAAGGATATGCTGATCTTGCTCGGGGCGGTGTATCTCACGTTGCATGTCAAGGTAGAGCTGGAGCAGACGTTCATTCAGCTTGTCGTCAAGGATAAGAAACGGTGAAGGCCGGTCTGCTTGCAGATAACGGAAATGGTCCAGGAAATGAGTATCGCTGAAGAAGTCGAGCAAGAATTCTTCTTCAAAGATAAGGTTGAGAGCCTCTAACTTGCTGTCTGCGCACATCGCCCAGATCTCCCCAGGAATAGATGTCAGCACATGGCCACGGCTCACCGTGGCAGCGTGTCCGTTGATAGTTACTGCCTCTGAGCCGCTTGTGATGAGCAGGAGACTGTAGAAGGTCTCACGATAGACCGGCGTGCGGTGGATGTCGGGCTTCATCTTGTCTAAGTTCACCACATCTACCAGCAATTCAGCACCATACTTGTGCTTGAAGAACTTATAAAGAGGTATCCGCTTCATTGTACGGACAAAGATAATTCTAAAAAATGACACTGCCAAGCAAAAGTCCCGAAAAGTGACATTTTCCTCCATTTTATTTCATGGGAGAGAAACCGATTCTCCCTAACTTTGCAACCGAAAACAAGAGATATAAATCAGACAAATGATGAACAACAATTGGTACAAGAACGAGGAAGAAGAGAAGTTGGCCGAGAAACTCATCAGCATGGAGAAAGCCGCACTGAAGAAATGGTTCACAGGTGACAGTTCGGGCTATCGTGATCTGTGGTCGAAGAAGAACTTCAGCTATTTCGATGCGGTATGTGTGAATCGTGTGGACACTTACGATGAGATAGCAAAGCTTGCCACAGAACGCGTTGACGGAAAGTTGTATGCTAAGCATTATGAGGTACGCAATGAGCGCGTGCAGGCAGCGAAAGATATGGCTGTGCTCACCTATCAACTGTATTGTGAAAGCAATCTCATCAACGTCAACTACAACTGCATTGAAGTGTTCCAGAAGGAGGAAGACGACTGGCATGTCATTCATTCCACATGGTCCGTTATCCGTCCGATGGAGATGGACTTCAGTGCTATGAAGGAAATTGTCTGAGTTAATAATGAGTGTGATGGTGGTTAAAGAGAAATCAGAATAAATAAGACTGAAGGATGATTGTCTGGAATTTAGTGCATGGCTGCCACCGCAAAAGCGAGGGGTGCAAACATTGCTATGTCTTCACGCGCGATGAGGAGAATGGCGTAGACACTAATCTCGTCAGAAAGACGGCATCATTCAACCTACCACTTCGCCGCAACCGAAAAGGGGAATGGAAAATTCCATCAGGAACAGAGGTGATGACATGCTTCTCATCTGATTTCTTCTTGCCGGAAATGGACGCATGGCGGGAAGAAGCATGGGAGATGATGCGCTTTCGCCGCGACCTCCGATTCTATATGGTCACCAAGCGGCCAGAGCGCATCCTTCAATGCCTGCCTGCTTTCTGGAACGAGATAAAGGAACGCATAACCATCTGCTGCACGATGGAGAATCAACGGCGCGTTGACGAAAGGCTACCTGTGCTGTTGTCATTACCTTTACCTCACAAGGAAATTATTGTGGAACCGATGTTAGGCCCAGTAGACTTTCACCGCAACCTTGAAGACATAGCTTGCATCACCGTTGGTGGCGAGTCGGGAAGAGATGCCCGTCCCTGCCGTTACGAATGGGTGCTTGATGTGCGCAGGCAGTGCATGGATGCCGGTGTACATTTTCATTTTATGCAGACTGGCGCATGCTTCATCAAGGACGGTAAGACTTATCGTTTGACTCACAGCATACAGATGCAACAAGCACGGAAAGCTGATATAGACTGCTGACATGGAATTGATCGTGCCTCGTCCGTTTCACAATCGTTTCACGTCTGAGGGACGTTCTTTTCATTTCTGAGACAGTCCTTAATTCTTCTTCCACGACAATTATTCTCTATCAAATTGTCGTACTTGTCGATATAAAGTTGTACCTTTGAGGCTGATATAAATAACTCTTCAGTTTATGACATTCAAATAATTAGCAACGAAGCGTTTCACCGTGCGCAAGTACACGGACGAGCCGGTCAGTAAGGACAATTTAGAATACATCATTGATTGTTTGCGACTGGCAATGCTTCCGAGGATAAAACACAGTTGAATTAACATCATCAAACAATGAATATCGAAGAAGTTTGTCTTTATGCTTTGTCCTTGCCGGGGACAACGGAAGACCAGGCTTATGGTGCGGATTGGGTATTGTTTCGTATTGAGGGAAAGATCTTCCTGCATATATGGCTCAATGCCCCGGAACCGACTTGTGCCGTGAAACTTCCACCCGAGCAAGGACAGACGCTGCGCGACCATTATGACGGCATCCGTCCGGCTTACCACTTAAATAAGGTGCATTGGAATGATGTTTTTCTCGATGAGATTGATGGTGATATGGTGAAGGACCTTATTAATCAGTCTTATCGGCTTGTACTCAGTAAACTGCCCAAGCGGTTGAGAGATAAATATAGTTTTGAGAAATGAACACAGCAGACATTGACACGACCAATATGTGTTCGCACTTGCGGCATAAGCTGATGGATGCTGACGGCATCTATCATCATGTATGGCAAACGATACAAGACAACCCGGAATTGACGGCGGTCGTCCGTTCCCGTCAGCTTCATATCTACCGCAACGGTAATAAAGTGCTGGTACTGAAAGGGAAAGCAGAACCACAGATCGTCAGGGAAGATCCGATAGACGAATTAATCAAACAATGACAATGGAATCAAGAAAAGATATTGCATGTGAGTTCTTGGAGGATGAATTGAAGAAATGATGAACGTAGAGGATTTGCGGTCATATTGTCTTTCTCTCGACGCTGATGTGGTGGAGAAATTCCCTTTCACGGCCTTCAAATATGCTAAGGATGTGCTGGCATTCTATATCTCGGGCCACATGTTCTGCTATTTCGACATCAATGACCTGAGTAATGTGACGGTTTTATCTAAAATCATACCTGTATAACACTAAAAGTTGCGATAATTGAGGAATTATGAGTACCTTTGCCAATAAAAGGTATGATATGAACAAGTTTCCTACATCATATGAGATATTTGGATTGGACTGCTTAGGAGAAGAAGCAAGTGAATCTTTGAAAATGGAATACATATTCCATTGTGTAGACGATTGTATTTCAGAAACACTTAATCCATACAAAGAAATCTTCAACAGCAAATCATTTCGATTCGAAGAAGGAGAAATGGAGTGGTTGTCTGGACCTACTGGATTTATCTTTGGTGAAGATGAATCTATTGCTCCTGTGAATAGGTTTATGCGATGTGATTCATTCATGAAACTTAAAGGATCAAAGTACGAACATCTATTATATCCAGACCACATTATCAAGCCATCTTCAGATGAAGATTATTTGGAACCAATTGGAGTTGAATTAGATTATGCTGAAAATCACATAGATGGCAATTGTGATTATTATTCCGACATTGATGAAGAGTCATATCAAAGAGTTGTCTGTACCTATAGAGAAGCTGCTGAAGATGGCAATTTAAATGCCCTATGGTGTCTTGGCTGTGCCTTAACCCACATTGCAGATATATCTCATGTAACTGATTGATTCTCAGTATTGGCATTTTTTGAGGGTGGCTTTGGGTGTACCACGGATTTTATTTTTCCAAGGGGATGTGGATTGATTCCGAGCATGCGATAGAGGTTGGATAGCTTCTCTTCCGCCTCAGTGCATTGCCTCACCCGTATGGTCTCACCGTTTTCTGCTTTCAGTTCTGCAGTGACAAGCACCTGCGTGCTTGCTATGCGTATGATTTCTTCCCATCTGACATTGTCGTACTTCTTCACTTTTAACCTGTACTTGGTCACGGAGACCAGCC
>NZ_JAMXSP010000034.1:0-27726 GCF_025457485.1 Hallella absiana | reverse complement strand
ATCTTTTCTTGTTCCATGACCGCAAAGGTAAGCAAAAAAAATAGTTTTAGCACGCTATCATATCAAGTTCTTTGGTTAGGCAGCGGCATCCGTCCGCCACGGACAATCCCCCTTGGGCCGAATATGTCCCTTATGTCTTTCTGTCTTAAAAGGAAAATCTGTCTCTCTGTTACTCTGTCTTTTTCGTCTGTTCCTCTGTCGTAACTTCTGACAATAAATCGCGGCTGAGAATCGATTCTTTTGAACGAAGACCCATGTCGGGCAGAATTTCGCCAAAAACAGAGCAAATTTACAAACTACTTATAATCAGTCTGTTGTGCTACTTCTGTCTCTTTTCAACCAATGAAACGCCATGATTTTGCCTGTCAAACAACCGAGATGACACGCACAAACAACCGAGATGACCTGCACAAACAACTGAAATGACCCGCACAAACAACCGAGATGACAGCAGAAGAGCACTTTTGGGGGCGAAAAAACGCTGTTTTTTGTGGAAAAGAAATAAGAAAGCCTGTCCACTCAACTCTAGATTGCGAGTTACGGTGAACAGGCTTTTGTAAGAACATTTCAGGAAGAGAGTGGATCACTCGTCAAAGTTGAGCTCCGGAGCCTTTTCCGCACCCGCAGCAGCCTCGAACTTCTCCATGCGATTGAAGCCGAACATACCGGCAAAGATCACATTGGGGAAGGTGCGCACATCCTGGTTGTAGTCCTGCACAGCCTCGTTGTATTTCTGCCGTGCCTCGTTGATACGGTTCTCCGTGCCCTCCAGTTGTATTTGCAGACTATGGAAGTTTTGGTTCGCCTTCAGTTCGGGATAACGCTCCGCGACCACCATGAGTTTGCCGAGAGCCTGAGAGAGCTGTCCTTGCGCAGCCTCGAACTGCTTGAGTTTCTCCGGCGTAAGGTTGCTGGCATCGAGTTTCATCTGCCCCACGGAAGCCCTTGCCTTAGTGACCTCCTCAAAGGTCTGGCGCTCGTGCTTGGCGTAAGCCTGTACCGTCTTGGCGAGATTAGGGATGAGATCGGCACGCCGCTGATAAGAAGCCTGCACGTCAGCCAACGCCGTCGTAGCCGTCTCCTGCTTCTCGACCATACCATTATAGGCACTGCAACCACCAACACCAGACAATACTATCACCGCAAGGATGATGAGTATGATCAAATTAGTTTTCTTCATATTGAAAGGATTAAATTATAATTATCAACATATATTACCAGCCTCCACCGGCTCCTCCGCCGCCAAAGCTGCCACCACCGAAGCTGCCGCCACTGAAGCCTCCGCCGGAACTGCCTCCGAAGCCACCACCACCACCGAAGATGAAAGGCGGGAACCAGTCGTCGTCGTCATGACGGCGACGGCGTTTCTTCTTAGGATGATACCACCCCAGTTTGGCCAGCAACAAAAGAATAAGCTGATAGATCGGGTATCCAAAACAAGCCAAAAGGACAACAAGAATCGTAAGCCACGAGACTTCATCGTCTTCGGAACCGATTTCCTCGCCATCGACGACGGCCTTTCCTGTTTTGAACTTAGAGTAGAGCGCCTGTGCCGTAGAGAGGACAGCGGCGTCGATGTCGTTGACTTTCATATTCTTGACGATACACTGCTGGGCAATGTCGTCGCACTCCACATCGGTCAGATCAGCTTCAAGGCCCTTTCCCGGCGCAATGAAATAGCGGCGGTCGCCCACGGCCAGAACGACGACCAAGCCGCGCCGGTCCTTCTTCGTCCCCACTCCATAATGGTTGCCGATGTCCTCTGCCATACGGAAGCAGTCAGCATCCTTGACATGTCCCACCACCACGAAGACCGTCTGAATGCCGCACTCCGTCTGTAAGCGGCGGAAACAGACATCAGCCGAGTCGCGCATAGAGGGCGACATGAGTCCCTCCGGATCACAGACATAGCGGTTGCGATCCTGCAAGTGCACCATCGGCACATCGTCAGCTGTCCACACCTTGGCCGAAACGGGCAGGGCGAAGAGCCAAAGCAAGACGACGATCATCTGCACAAAGAAACCTTGACGAAGCTGTTTCATGTCATTATTGAGCCTATTAGCGTATGATTACTGCAAATATAATGAATTTCGCTGAAGCGTAAGGACAAAGGCAACAAATAATAACAACTTTTCATAAGTAATCATAGCTTAGCTCACTTAATCACCGACGCTTTGATGATCCTCACATCCTCCAGCGGACGGTCGTTCTCATCGGTAGCCACATGATCGATGGCATCCACCACATCCAGTCCTTTGATCACCTGTCCGAAGACAGTGTACATGCCATCGAGATGGGGCGTGCCGCCGACGGTCTTGTAATACTCTCGAATCTCCGGCGTAAACTTCACGGCACCATGCGTCAATGAATCCGTCTTGTGCTGAATGCGGTCAAGCGACTTGTCGGAATAGGTTCTACCCCAAACGATATAGAAATGCGCTCCGCCGGAAGCCCGCTGCGGGTTGACGCTGTCGGGCTCCCTTGCGGCAGCCAAAGCGCCACGCTTATGGAAATACTGAGGATAGCGGAACTCAGCGGGCACGGTATAGCCAAGGTCATAATCGCCCAACTGTGCACCCGGTTTGGCGTGACGCGAGGTAGAGTCGCCCGCCTGGATCATGAAGTCGGCGATGACCCGGTGGAAGAGAATGCCATCGTAATAGCCCGAACGCACCACCTTGAGGAAATTGTCGCGGTGACGCGGCGTCTCGTTGTACAGTTCCACAACGATATTGCCTTTTGTCGTCTGCAACATTACCTGATGGCGCACGGTGTCGGTCTTTGTCTCTCCTTGTGCCCATGCCGCAGACACGGCGAAGAGCATGAGCGTCAATAACAATGCTACTTTTCTCATAGTCACTGATTAGAAATCTGATTACACGGGGTAAAATTACACAATCCCTGTTTATTTTTGGTCGTTTTTTCCCCAAAAATACTAAAATTTAAGATTTAAAAGGCATAACCGGCTGAAAAGACTTTGCCGTTTAAGATAAATAGCCTAAATTTGCAGGAGAATACATTATCCATAAGACGTGGAGAAGATTTCATCATCCACCTCTTTACAACTCATTATTTAAAAGGACAACAAAGAACATGAAAAAGATCATCATTCCGCTCGTCATAGTCGTATTATTGCTGTTGGGAGGCATCGCCTGGCTCTATACCAGTCTGAACAAACAGAAGGAGGAGAACAAGGAGATGGTGCAGCTTGCCGACCTGGACAAGAAGGAGATGGAGAATGAATATCAGCAGTTCGCCAATCAGTACGGTGAGATGAAGACCCAGATCAACAACGACTCCATCATCGCCCAGCTGACCCAGGAGCAGGAGCGCACCCAAAAGCTCTTGCAGGAACTGCGCAACACCAAGAGTACAGATGCCCGCGAGATCGCACGACTCAAGCGCGAGCTGGCTACGGTGAGAGCCGTACTGCGCAGCTATGTCATCCAGATCGACTCGCTTAACCGCGCCAATGAGCATCTCACAGCGGAAAACACACGAATAAGAGGACAATACGATCAGGCCACCCAGCAGATTGCCGGACTCAACAGCGAGAAAGCCGGACTGGCCGAAAAAGTAGCCATCGCCGCACAGCTTGATGCAACCGGCATCAACCTCACGGCCATGAGCAAACGTGGCAAGGCAACGAAGAAGATCAAGAAAGCCAAGGCCCTGCAGGTCTCCTTCTCTATCGCCAAGAACGTCACGGCTGCCAGCGGCATGAAGACCGTCTATGTCTGCATCAACACACCGACAGGAGCTCTGCTCTCGGGCGGCGGCTCGTTTAACTACGAAAACCGTACCCTCCCCTGCACCATGAAGCGCTCGGTGGAATACAATGGCAACGAGACACCTGTCACCCTCTTCTACAACATCGGACAGGCGCTGGAAGGCGGCACTTACCGCGTGAGCATCTTTGCCGACGGCAACATGATTGGCTCGCGCAGCTTCACGCTGGAATAAGGACTTCACGGTCCGAACAAAGACACGGATAAACGTCAGTAAACAAATATGAGAAAGTTCACTTTCGCCATTTTACTTTCAGGATGCGTATTGGCTGCCCACGGACAGACCGTGCTGACACTGGACAGTTGCCGGGCTTTGGCCCTGCGCAACAACAAACAGATCAATGTCGCACGTCTGGGAAAAGAGGTGGCAATGAACACCCGCAAGGCAGCACGTACGAAATACCTGCCAAAGGTGGATGTTCTGGCCGGCTATGAATTCACCAGCCGCGACATCAACCTGCTGAGCAACAAACAGAAGAACCTGCTCAACAACATGGGCACCAACCTCGGCAACCAGGTCGGAGGAGACTTGCAAAAGGGTATTACGGAAAAGATGACCGAGCTGGTGAAGCAAGGAGCCATCAGTATGGAGCAGGCTCAACAGATCGGTGCGATGATGCAACAAGCCGGTGCTCCCATCGGACAGTACGCTGCCGGCATCGGCAACACGTTGGGCCAGCAAATTGTCGACGCCTTCCGCACCGACACGAAAAACGTTTTCGGCGGTGCCGTCATCCTGCGCCAGCCGATCTTCATGGGTGGTGCCATCAAGGCAGCCAACGCCATTGCCGACATCACAGAGGAGATGGCCGACAACGATGAAAGCCTGAAGACACAGGGCACAATCTATGCTATCGACAAGGCCTACTGGACAGTCGTCTCCCTCAAGCATAAGCAAAAACTGGCTTACAGCTATCGCGACCTGGTGAAGAAGCTCGACGACGATGTCAAGAAGATGATCCGTCAAGGAGTGGCCACCAAGGCCGACGGACTGAAAGTGGACGTGAAGGTCAACGAGGCCGAGATGGACATCACCCGTGTCGACGATGGTGTGACGCTGGCCAAGATGCTGCTCTGTCAGCTTTGCGGCATCCCGATGACCGACCAGATCACGCTGGCCGACGAGGAAGGCAACGGACTGGAGAAAAGCAACGTGAAGTTTACCGACTATCAGCCCGACTCCACCTTCTCTAGTCGCCCTGAGGTGCGTCTGCTGCAAAACGCAGTGGACATGAGCGAGCAGGGCACCAAGGTCATCCAGGCCGAATACCTGCCTCACGTAGCACTGACAGGCGGATATATGATCACCAACCCCAATGTCTACAATGGTTTCCAAAAGCGTTTCTCCGGCGTGTGGAACGTAGGCGTGACCGTGCAGGTGCCGGTTTGGAACTGGTTTGAGGGCCGCTACAAGGTCCGGGCCTCCCGTGCTGCCACGAGCATGGCACGCATGGAACTGAGCGACGTGCAGGAGAAGATCAACCTGCAGGTGACTCAAAGCCGCTTCAAGGTGAAAGAAGCCCGCAAGCGTCTGACCATGGCCCAGAACAATGTCAAGAGCGCAGAGGAAAACTTGCGCTGTGCACAGGTAGGATTCCGTGAGGGCGTCATTCCCTCCACCGATGTCATGGCTGCGCAGACGGCATGGCAGAAAGCCCACAGCGACAAGATCGACGCAGAGGTAGACTTGCGCGTCAGCGAGGTGAACCTGGAGAAGGCATTGGGTATCCTCGAATAAACCATCAACGAACCAAAGAAGAAAAAACATAAAAGAGATGTCAGCAAAAACACAACATAACAATATACTGCTTGCCGTGCTTGGATTCTCAGCAGCAGTGGCGATCGTAGGTGTCATTGGTTTCTTCGCTTTCGGCAAGACCGACGAGATTATTCAGGGCGAGGTGGAAGTCGGCGACTATCGCGTCAGCTGTAAGTTGCCGGCGCGCATCGAGGAGATACGCGTCAAGGAAGGCGACTACGTGCATGTCGGTGACACGCTTGCCATCCTGCAGATTCCTGAGGCCAACGCACAGCAGAAAGTAGCGGAAGCCACCGAGGGTGCCACTCAGGCTATCAGCAATCTGACCGATGAGGGTGCGCGCAAGGAACAGATACAGAGTGCCTACGACTTGATGCAGCAGGCCATGGCCGCTGAGGACATCGCACGGAAGACCTATACACGTATGCAGAACCTCTACAACGAGGGCGTGATGAGTGCACAGAAGCGCGACGAGGCTTTGGCAGCCTTCAAAGCCGCCGAAGCACAAGTGAAAGTGACGCAAAGCCAGTATCAGCTGGCCAAGAGCGGTGCACGCAAGCAAGAGAAGATCGCTGCCGCCAAAAACACTCAGGCGGCCAAGAGTGCCGTTGACGTCGTCAAGTCAATCCTGAGAGAGACCGTGCAGATTTCTCCTGTGGAGGGCGAAGTCAGCGACGTCTATCCCAAGGTAGGCGAGTTGGTGGGCATGGGCTCTCCGATCATGAACATCAACATCATGTCGGACATGTGGGGAACCTTCAACGTGCGTGAAGACCAACTGAAAGGTCTGAAGGTCGGCGATGAGTTCACCGCTTTCTCTCCTGCTTTCAACAAAAACGTAAAGATGAAAGTCTACGACATCAAGGACGAGGGCTCTTACGCCGTATGGAAAGCCACAAAGAGCAACGGACAGTACGATCTGAAGACCTTCGAGGTGAAGGCTCACTTCGTCAACAAGTTCGACGGACTGCGCCCCGGCATGTCGCTGATCATCAAAAACACCAAGAAATAACACAGAAGATTGAAAGAGAATAGCCTCTACACCTATCGCCCCAAGAGCATGACGCTCCACGAGGTTCTCTCCCGCATCTATCACATCTCGTTGCGGGAACTGGGAATCATGCGCCAGAATCCGATCTACGGATTCTGTACGGTGGTCTTTCCTATTGTCGTCATCATCTTTTTCACCTCGCTGATGGCAGGGGGTCAGCCGACCGAGATGCCGATTGGCATTGTAGATCAGGACAACACCACTACCACACGCGCAATGATACGGCAGCTCGACGCTTTCCAGTCGTCGAAGGTCGCCGGCTATTATCCCAACGTCAACGAGGCTCGCGAGGCGATTCAGCGCAATGAGATTTTCGCCTTTCTCTATATTCCGAAGGGCACAACAAGCGGACTGATGACAAGCACTCAGCCCAAGATATCGTTCTATTACAGCAATGTGACGCTCGTGGCTGGCAATATGCTCTTCAAAGACTTGAAGACGATCTGCACGTTAGGATCGGCGGCTGTCGGCAAGACCAAGCTACAGGCAATAGGAAAGACCAATGACGAGGTGCGCACCTTCCTGCAACCCATCGCCGTAGACGCCCATCTGATCGAGAATCCATGGGTGAGCTACAACATCTATCTGACCACCAGCATGGCACCGGGCGTGCTCATGGTCTTCATCTTCCTGCTCACTCCTTACGCCATCGGCACTGAGTTGAAATTCAAGCGCTCACGTCAGCTGATGAAGATGGCGGGCAATAATATCTACGTTGCCATTGCGGGCAAGATGCTGCCGATGACGCTGCTCTTCCTCACGATGATGTATGGCTTCGAGTTCTATATCTTCCACATGCTGGACTTTCCCCATCCGGGCGGAGTCGTACCCTTACTGTTGATGGGTCTCCTCAGTGTTCTGGCCTGTCAGGGATTCGGCATCTTTGCCTTCGGACTGATGCCCTCTCTGCGTATGTCCATTTCGATCAGTGCGCTGTGGTCGGTACTGAGTTTCTCAGTAGCCGGTGCCACCTATCCGCTGTCGGCCATGGATCCCGAGATACAGTCCCTGGCACAGTTGTTTCCCCTGCGCCATTACTTCATGCTGTACCAGATGTGCGAGTTCAACGGCTACCCGCTGTCCTACGCCTGGTTCAACATCATGTTTCTACTGATGATAGCAGTGCTGCCCATCTTCACGTTAAGAAATATCAAGAGGGCAATGCTGGTATACGTATATATTCCCTAAGCTATGCAAAACGAGAGCTTTTTCAGTCAAGTTAAGCAAGGACTCCTTGACACCTGCTATATCTGCGTGAAGGAGATGCGCGGTCTCGTCACCGACGAAGGTGTGCTGATCTTTTGCGTCCTCGTCCCGCTGTTCTATCCCCTACTCTATTCTTGGATCTACAACAACGAGGTGGTCAGAGACGTGCCGGTAGCTGTCGTGGATCTCTCGCACTCCGCAGCCTCACGCGAGTTTATCCGTCACTACGACGCTGGCTCGGATGTGAAGGTGGCCTATATGTGCAACTCGCTCGACGATGCCAAAGAGCTCATCGGCAAGCAACAAGTGCATGGCGCACTCTATTTCCCAGAGGATTTCGCACGCAGGCTGGGACGCGGCGAGCAGGCCACGGTAGGCTTGTATTGCGACATGAGTCTGATGCTCAACTACAAGGCAATCTATCAGACCGCCATGGCTGTGGCCGGAGAGATGAACAGCCGCATACAGCTCAGACAGAGCAACGGCTTCACCAACCGCGACGACGAGATCACCACCAAACCATTGGATTTTGATGAGGTGCCTATATTCAATGTCACTGACGGCTACGGCAACGCGATCATTCCGGGCGTGCTGATGCTTATCCTGCAACAGACGCTGCTTCTGGGCATCGGACTCGCTGCCGGTACAGCCCGTGAGAACAATCGCTATCAGGACCTTGTGCCTATCTCGAAGCACTACAATGGCATCTTCCGTATCGTACTCGGTAAGTCGTGGTGCTACTTCATGGTGTATATGGTCATGGCGGCTTACATCAGTCTGGTCGTGCCACGCATGTTTCACTACATCTCTCTGGTGACACCGTGGACAATACTCGGTCTGATGGCGCCCTACTTGCTGTCGTGCATCTTCTTCGGGATGACGCTGTCGTGTATGGTGCGCTACCGCGAGAATGTGATGCTATTGGTAGTCTTCACCTCTGTACCTTTCTTGTTTATGACCGGTGTGAGCTGGCCGCAGTCCAACATCCCCGGCTTTTGGCAGGGTGTGGCGTGCCTCATCCCCTCAACCTTTGGTGTGAGAGGCTTTCTGCGTATCTCGTCGATGGGAGCCACGCTGCAGGACATCAGCGTGGAGTATCACGCGCTGTGGATCCAGGCTTTTGTCTATTTCCTCACCACGTGCATGGTCTATCGCTACCAGATTGCGGCCACCCGCAAGCGTGCCTTCGACCACATGCAAGCCATGAGAGAAAAGATCGAAGAGGCAAAGCAAAAGAAAATACAGGCTGATGCGAAACATAACATTCACGAATAAGACACCTTATTATATATAGAGTCTCTGTGTGAGCCCTACAAAAATATAAAAGGGCCCGTGGATCTTCTGTCCACGGGCCCTTCATATTTTGTTTGTGCTCTGAGCAAATGCTACATGTCTATAGACGTTGTCTTAGCCGTGCCCCACGCATTAATCGATGCCACCGAGAAATACGGGATGGCCTGATAAGAGACTCGCGCCCCGTTCTCTGCGTGACCGCTACCCTTTATGGTGATGTTCACCGTGTAGTGGTAGTTGGGATAAATGGTGTAGTCGGTGTAGTCATAAGCTGGCGAAGTGCCGTCGGCTGTCAGCGTCTTGCCACCAAGATAGACATAAAACTCACTCTTCCATACCGCTGTGTGTGCCCAGATATGCAGGAACGTCGAAGCACCATTTTGCTTTGTCGGCTGATTATTGGAATTGCGCTTTGTCCAATCTGTCGCATTAGCGTTTGAACCGACATTGTTGCCATACATATAGGTGACAATTTTTTTCGATACCGGACTGTTAGCGGCACTGGTGAGGTTGACCGGAGTCTCCGAGCCATTGTAATAATCACTTGGTACAGGTTGATCCGTCAGTTTGCTCAACGTTGTCGTTCCGGGTATTTTGCAAAGCTGATACTTATCGATGGTGATCGGCCAAGAACCGTCGGTGGGATCATTCTGAGCCTCGATGGTGATCTCGAACTTACTGGCCAAGCGTTGCAATCCAATCGTTTTCCCAGAGGAAGCGCTCGTATCGAAGTTATCCAATTCACCCTTCATCAGCAGCCACGTTTGTGTGTCCAGCTCCCCGTCTTTCGTCATCTTATACACCTTGCTGTCAATCGCGCTCTTTTTGCTCAGACCGTGGAAATAGTTTGGGTCGATGAGCGTTCCCACATTGGCGAACGCATACACCGTACAGCCCTTCGCCACACGCGTCTGGATGGACACCGTGATATTTGTTTGCGTATAGTCGTAACTCTCGTATTTGCTTCCGATGACATCGCCATTGCTGTCGAAGATCAGCACGGTGAGGTCTTTCACTGCGTCATCCTTAGCAGTAGAGGCCGTGGCAGCACGGGTCACACCGGTGGTTTGCGCCGTGCTGAACCTCAGCACCACAGTGCGGCTGCCGTCATCATCGCTGTCGTCGCTACAGGATACCAAGACACAGAGCACCGCCAGGGCGGCGACGCACAGCGTGAGTCGCAACCATGCAGCATGTAGGATATGTCGTTTGTTGACTGTCATTGTTTGTGTCTTGTTATTGGAAGACATTCTCGTTCATCACGTCTTCGTAAGGTACCACGCGGATGGTGAGATCAGCCTGGTAGCTCGCGTTGACGATGAGCACCACGTCTTCACCGCTCGGAATGGCGAGGGGCTTGCCCTCTTCGTCTTCAGTGCGGTCGAAGAGCAGTGTGCCGTCTTCCTTATAAATCTTCAGATTCACGGCAGAGCCCGTCGAAGGCAGCACCGTGACGGGGTCGGTCTTCCAGTCGCCCTTGGCGTCGAAGCCTCCCCGCATCTCATAATTTACATATTCTCCTCCCGTCGTGCCGTCGTAGGCCAATCCGCCGTGCAGTCCCTCGATGACGATCCGGTACTTGCCGTCGCCGAAGCGACGGCGGAGGCCACGCACCCAGACTCGCACATGGCTGCGAATGTCGTGGAGCTCCAGGGTCTGCCCCTCAGAATCGTCGCTGCTGAGCCCGGAGGCTGTCACCTGACCGTAGTAGATCGGTGCAGGCTGCGGCGAGACCGCTGAGCCACGGGCATGGAGCTGCAGCCACACATTGCTGATGCGCTCACCGGGCTGGGGGACATAGAGGTCGTATTGCGTCGTGTCCTTGCCAGCCACGGCAACGTAGGTGATGGAGTCTCCCTCGCTGTAGACCAGCCGGAAGTGGCCGTCGGCATCACGTGCCACCCTGCCCTGATAGATGCCGTTGACGAAATAGTAGAGATAGACAACGTCGCTCGCAGAGTCGGAGGACATGACGTCCCCAACACTGTCGCGAAGCTCAACGTGCAAGGAGCGTTGCATACGATCAGGATACTGATCGTAGATGCTGCACGCTCCCAACATGCCAAGGCTTGCCAAGAGGAGGAATACGGTCTTGATCAACTGCATTCTCATTGTCTATTCCCGTAAGAGAAGAATTATTCAAAGACTGTGTTCTGAGCAGCATCTGTGAACGGCACCACAGTAACGGTGATAGCAGCCTGCTGCGGAGTGACATCATCGGTCGGATTTGCAGCACCCTTGGTCTTGATCGTCACAGTACACTTGTAGTTCTTGTTGGCATGGACGGCGAAGGCAGAGCCACCATCTGCTGCTGTTGCTGTACCATTGGTATAATTGGCATTGAGAGGAACAGGATAGTAAACAGTAGAACCCTCCTTATCAGAGCTATTAGCCTTAAAAGTACCCTTGATGACCAACTTCGTGCGCACACCCTTGTCTGTCAAGTTGTTCGGCATGGTGTAGAAGTAATAAGTTTTACCGAAATTGTTTCCAGACGTGGCAGTGGCAGCACCACTCAAAGCTGTAGCAGAAATAGTAGGGGTGCTCAGATATTCCCTATACGTATCCTTGTTTGAATTATCATAGCCTTGCAAAAGCGTAGAAGTACCCGTAGCGGCATCTGTGTCAAACTTCAAATCATTAGGCACATTTATCAGGAAGATCTGTGTCGGAGTGAAGGAAGCATCCTTGTAGGCACCATTCTGGTCGAAGTCAACGGTCAGACTCGTCAGAGTTACCTTGGCTGTCTGGTGGTTAACATTGACACTGGCTTTGAAATTCTCACCATCGGCTTCCAATTTAGCACTACCATACATAGGAATGTTGTGGTCAACAAGTGATTTACCGGCCGTACCACCAAACTCTGTAGCCAAGCTGTTGTCAATGTCCTCTGTCTTAGCATTGAACTGAGCAGCAGTCTGAACGCCATTGAATGTACCGGTTGGCGCATTGCAAGCCACCAAGATTATATCCTTATCAGCAAGGGAGCTGGTCACGATGGTTGCAGTAGCTTTGTCGGAATTACTTTCCTGAGTATACTTTCCGATGCCAGATCCAGAAGACAGCTCCTGGATGGTACGCACGGTGTTGTCTTTAGCGCTGAAGATACCCACAGTGATGCGGTGGATCTGCTGCTCATTGGCTTCCGTAGGGGCATTGGCATCGGTGATGTCGGTAGCGCGTGAGCCCATGGCAAAGCTGTTGCCCTTAGCGGAGGAAGTCTTGGCGACCGGAGTGCTGATGGTGAGAGTAAGGCGGCTTTCGCCGGATTTCGTGTTTGTGGGATCCGATGTGACGTCATCGGAACTGGAACAAGATGAGAGGCCAGTGAGAGCAACTGCTAACAGCAGGCCAAAGTAAGTCACTTTTTTCATAATCGCAAAAATATATGTTTATTCAATACTTTTATTTCGCAAATCTTGGTGACACCTTATTATATATATATGTTCGCGGTGCCTATATTCAATACCCTTAGGGGGCTCTAATTATAATCGCGTATGAGGGAGTGTTGTCTCCTCAATCTTATGTTTGTGCGTAGAAGTCACCCCTGCCCTACCTCACGTGAGGAGGGACAGAGGGAACAGAGAGAGCGGTGAACTACTTCACGTTTCTCAGATAGTTGAGAGCCTCGGTGGCTTCCTTCACGCCACGGGACTGCGCCATCTCCAAATACACCTCGGCCTTGGCCCAGTTGCCCTGGAGCATATACATCACACCGATGTTGTTGTAGGCACGGGGATCGGTCTGCCAGTTGCGCAGATACTGCTCGGCCTGACCGACATTGCCGCGCATGAGTGCCACGCCGGCAGCGTTGATGTTGGCCTCGGCATTGTCGGGAAAGAGACGGGCGGTGAGATCCACGATGTCGTTGTACTCACGGCTGCCCACGGTGAAGTTCTGTGCCGTGGCAACAAGTCCGGTGAGCGACACGGCATGGCTGTCGCCGTTGACGGTGCCGTCGGTGGTCACACCACGGCGCAACAGCTGTGCCGTGTAGGACAGACGGCGCACCTTGGGGAAGATATACTGCTTCATGAAGGCGTAGGGCGCTCCGCCGCCGAGATGCTCGATCTCGTCCTCACGGCCGTTGACGACGGGCACGGTGGAGATGATGTCGAGGACGGCTCTCTTCAGCTTCATGTCGCTGCGACCGGACAGCGTGGCGATGCTGTCCCAGTCCTCGGCAATCCATGTCACGGACAGACCGTCGACGCCAAGCACCTTGTTGGTCATAAGAAAGTTTTTCAGAGAGAGGGCACGGCTGGCGCTCCGCTCCTCATTGGTGCGGTAGTTGCCGATGGGGGCTCCGTAGCCTACGATGTGCAACTGATCCACTGTGGTGCCCGGCACACGCAGCTCGGCGGACAGCCGGCTGTTGATGTCGTCGTAGACGGCGGTGTTGAACTTCTGGGCGCTCATCTCGCAGAGATGACGGTTGTCGTCGAGGGCGATGGTGCCCGTCACGGTCACCTCATGCACGTCGGGCTCGGTGGGATTGAGAAACTGCACCCAGCTCTGGCGGGCGGCGGTGCCGTTCTCTGATGAGCCCACGTGCGAGGCACTGTCGTCGCTGTTGCCCGGAGCCTGCCCAATGTGGATGCTGTTGAACACGCAGTCCTCATAGACATGGGGCTTGCGGCCCCAGCCACGCTCCTCGCTCTCGACATAGAGGGCAGCCTTGCCCATCCACTCGGCATAGGGCACGGTGGTGTCGTAGAGGAAATAGCGGGTGCCATGACGCTTGTCGCTGGTGACCACGGCCACGTTGCGGCGCAGACGCTTGGCAAAGGCCGACGAACGCTTATCATATTTCTCGCGCTCACTGCCGTTGACAATCACCGAGGAGAGCGCCTTCAGCTGTGTACCGCTCTTCAGCACCGGCGTGAAGTTGAGCGTCTCGCCGCTGTTGAGGATGTTGTCGTCGTAACTCACACGAAGCTGTACGCGAAGCAGCTCGCCCTGACGGGTGAACTTCTCCTGGTTGATGTAGAGCTGGCCTTTGTAGGCCACCTGCGCCGCCAAGGGCGCACTGGCGCACAGCAGTGCGCAGCCGAGAAGAAATGATCTGATATTCATAGTATATATACGTTTTTTTCTTTTCATTGTTATAATGTACCATGGCTCGCCGCGCCTGCCGTCAGAGCAGCAGGGTGAGCGTGATGCCGGTGCCCAACGGGATGACGGTGGTGGACCAGCGCTTGCCGTCGTACCACGGCAGGTCGCCTTCCTCGTAGCGGTCGTAGTGGCATCGCACGACGTCGGCACCCACCGACAGGTCGAGGGAGAGACGGTTGGAGAGTATGACGTTGTAGCCGCAGCCTAAGCCACCGCCAAGGAAATGGCCCTGACGATGATGGCCGTAGAGACCACCGAGGTGGAGCTTGTCGAAGTTGAAACCGCCGCCGGCAACGTTGACAGCAACGTAGGGACCCGTGAACGTGCGGTGAGCCCACCAGCGAAACTCCGGCTGATAGGTGAAGTTCTTCCACTTCGCCCCGCCGATCTTCAGAGGATTGTATGTGGCGATGATGCTGGCCGAGGTGTGGTCAGACAACTTATATTCAAAACCAAGGGAGGGACAGCCGACACCATCCAACAAAAGGTTGGTCTTGATGGCGAAACGCTGCGCACGTGCTGTGCCAAGAGAGAGCAGAAACAAGGAGACAGCTATCATAGCTCTCCTACAAGTGTATGCTGTATGTAGGAGAGAAAAAAGATATATACGTACGTGTACGCAAAGGCTTTTCATTCGTAATCCCAAGGAATCACAGCCTATACTTGCGCCACTTCTTGTCAAAAACAAGCTATTCATTCGCTTGGCCCTAAGCTATTTCCCTTTAATATTAATATTTCACGATGCAAAGTTAGGTGTTTTATCTGAAAACACCAAATGTTTACGCCAAAAATCTTCGGCAATGTCGCAGGAGATGCATATGAGATACACGACTGAACGATGATAATATTTATAAAAAAAAGACGGGAATCTTTCCTGTTTCTCAAAAAAGTACTATCTTTGCAACCGAAAAACGGTCCTTGGCGAAGGACGCGGACTGCTGTAAAAAACAGAAAAGCGATTATTAAAGGTTTTGTATAAAGGTTGAATTATATATAATATGAACACAAAATTTACCATTGCGCTTGCTGCCATGGCGCTGATGGCCTCATGCTCCGAAACTGAGGAACTTGTCAGCCCCGCTCTCTCCGGTAACAAGATCACATTCTCTTCTGAGACTGTCAACGCATGGCAGTCGGGCGAAGGTTCGGCATCGGCCAAGGCGACCGCTACACGCGCCGTGAACCGCATCAATGACGGCGGACCCCTCGTGGCACAGAGCTCGATCGGACGACAGCTCTACATACACCCCGTGGGGCAGGTCGGCGTGTATTTCCACAATGCCAAGGATCAGCTCGTCACCCGCACCGGACAGCTCATCGCCGACGCGACCAACGATCATGTGCTCACTCGTGGCTCTAAGTCGGAAAGAGTCAGCGACCCCTTCCTCGTCAGCGCGTACTACAACACGGCGACGGGAAGCTCTGCCCAGTCCGGCACATTCTTTGACTTCGCCGCCGCCAACAGCATTGCCAATGGTAAATACCGCATCGCCGACGACACGAAGACCTGGCCCACCACCGGGTCGCTCGACTTCTATGCTTATATGTATAATGGTGGCGACCAGGGCAAGGCGATGATCACCACCACCGCGGGAGACCCCACCACCCTGCACTACAAGGCAAGCAGCTCGGACATCACCCACCAGCCCGACCTGCGTGTGGCTCAGGCAAAGGGACAGACACGCACGGCCACGCAGGCTTCTACGGTGGTGCCTCTCACGTTCAACCATGTGCTCACGGCCATCACCTTCGCCGCCAGCAACGACATGGTGCCCGGAACAGTGAAGTCGGTGACCATCAAGGGTGTCTATGGCGAGGGCGACTACAACTGCTCGACCCTGGCGTGGAGCGGTCAAAAGACAGCCTCCAACTACTCCATCACGACCAACGTGGATGTCAACGGCATCAACGGCGTGGCGCTCACCACAGGTAGCAACACGCTGATGATGGTACCGCAGACCTGTCCCGCCGGTGCTACACTGGAGATTGTCTTCAACAACGGCTCCAACGACCAAACCATCACGGCCAGCCTCGCCGATCAGCAGTGGACTGCCGGCTCATCCATCATCTATCAGCTCTCGACAAGCAAGACTTTGAAACTCAGCGTCAAGGCGGTGTACCCCACGACATGGAAATCCGCCTCGGGCGTGAAGGCGGCATACGTCAACGACGACAAGTTGGGCATGTATGTGGTTGACCAGGCAAACACTGTCATCCACGCCAACGTGCCCGTGACCTACAACGGCTCGGCATGGACCTATGCCGACAACACGGTGAGCGACAAGGGTAAGCATGTGCAGGCTTCTCCCAAATATCAGTATTTCTTCTACTATCCCTACAATGCTACGGCTCCTACAGTGGCTCCCGCTGCTTCGACGAACGCCAACGCCTTCTTCGCCAACAAAATCAGCAGTTGGAAACCAACGGCTGACCAGTCCTCGGAATCGACTTTCAACGCACAGGATCTGCAGGTAGGCCAAGGTGTCATCAACGGCTCCGCCACCTCTTTCGACGCTTCCATGGCCCACTCCATGGGTCTGGCTCAGATCACCCTGGGCACAAAGACCATCCCGCTCACCCGCACGTTCTACATGACAGGCCTTAACGCCTCCAACAACTCGGCCATCACCACCACCGCTGGTGGCAAAACCTACGCCTCGAAGGGCATAGCCGCCTACATGCAGTACTACCAGGGACAGATGAAGTCTGACCCTATCACGGCCACCAGTGCATACAAGACCGCCACCTACACTGATGCCGACGGTGTCACTCACAACCTCGTGGAGGACAGCAACAAGAGCGGCAACACCGCCGCCAACTCCCGCTCCGTCACCGCCGCTGCCAACTTTGAGGGTACTTCCAACCGTCCCTGCCCTATCGGCGACAAGTACTATGCTGTCGTGAAGCCTTCCGCCGCCACGACATTCTACAGCAAGGATGGTATTGCCAACGGCTGGGGCAACCGCTTCACCGACAACCGCGTCACCGCCAACGTCACTGCCAACTCCCTCTCCTCCTACACCGCCCACAGCGATTCCGCCTTCATTTTCCTCGCCGCCGCCTACAGTTGCGCCGGAAAGGTCGAGGAGTTCCAGGCACCGGTGCAGGGAACGTATAAGCTGGAAGTGTGGGGAGCGCAAGGAGGAAGCAATGGAGGCAAAGGGGGATATTCCTTTGGAAATATTTCTTCTTTCCAAGGAAAAAATATTTATGTTTGCTGTGGCGGAGCGGGAAAGAGTGATGCGGGGACTGGATATACTGCAAATACACAAAATCCAGGCGGAGAAGGTGGCTATAATGGTGGAGGAAACGGGGGAAAAGGATGGCAAGCTCCAAGATTTAATTATCGAATAGTCGGTGGTGGAGGCGGAGGAGGATGTACAGATATTGCCATCATAAATAGGGGGGAACTATATCGCTATGAAAATAATAAAAGTGATATATTATTGGTAGCCGGCGGTGGTGGTGGCTCTATGTTTAGTGATGGAGGCTATGGAGGTGGCACATCTGGAGGAGCATCTGTTTACATATATACTAGCGATGGCGCGACACAAACGACCGGTTATAAGTTCGGAATTGGGCAGCAAGGAATGGATAAAACAATTGATGGATATGCCGGCGCCAGCGGCGAGGGCAACGGCGGCGGTGGCGGCGGCTGGTACGGAGGGCTCAGTAAACAGGTGCAAGGTAATAGATCTAATGTTGGCGGTGGCGGCGGCTCGGGTCATGTCGGTGATGTGACTGATGGTCAAACGTTGGCTGGCAACACTGCATTCCCATCACCTGATGGCGGTACAGAAACGGGACACGCAGGAAACGGCTGGGCAAAAATAAGTTGGCAATATCAATAAGATGAACAAGCCCACACGGATATGACGTATCCTCTGTTGTGTGGGCTTTATATAAATGAATTATTTTCTACGCTTATCTACATTTGGCAAGTTATTACCGCTATACCAGAATTAAAGTTTTTATTATTGTCCATACCTTTAGGAGATTGAAGAATTTCATTTAAATGCCCTGATCCACCTCCGCCAGCTCCATCATTATACCCTGTGGAAGATCCACCGCCATACCATCCGCCACCCCCGGCACCAGAGCTGTCGATTTGATTTACTGCAGCCCCACCAACTCCAAACTGACCATTATTATATCCAGTCCCACCTTCAGTTTGGGTTCCGCCTTTTGCATCGGAACCAGTACCATCACCACCTTGTAGCCCTCCGCCAGAACCACCAATGAAGTCATCACCTCCACCAGCACCACCTGCTACAATCAACACGTCATCCTGTGAATTAATATAGTCTTTGAGAATTGATTGATTATTTAATAAACGTAATGCTATATGTGTCGCACCGCCACCACCGCATTGTCCTTCCCCTCCTCCATTATAACCAGCTGCTTCTACCGTATATGAGAAATCCTTCAAATTATCTCTTCCTCGCCCACCGCATGTAATATATAACGTATTTTGTGTAACATTCCAAATTCCATAAGAATATCCGCCGCCAGATGTAGTTTTCCCAGGAGCTGATGCGCCCCAAACTTCTAATTTAACTTTATGAAAACTTGATGGAACAGTAAAACATTCGTAATGGCCATTATGAGGATTAGTTCCGGCGCAAGCGTGATACAAAGCATAGGCTATGTAAACTTGTAGGAGAAAATATTACATAATAACTTCCTTTAGAAAAATATCGAAGGGAAAACTTGCAGATGTCACGCATAAAGCGTATCTTTGCGATAAAGAAGAAGAAAGACATGGAGCATTTCGGAGAAAGATACATCAACCCGTTGACCGATTTCGGATTCAAGCGTATATTCGGCACACCATTCAACAGCGACCTGCTGGTGGACTTCCTTAATGCCGTGCTCGCCGGTGAACATGTCATAACCGACTTGAGCTATAACTTCGACGGCAACGAAAGCATGTCTATGGCTGTCTTCGACGCATACTGCACTACAGAGGATGGGACCCATATCATTGTGGAAATGCAGAATCTCTACCATGGCTTTTTCCAATACCTAACCATCTATTACATTGTTGAGCAGGCCAAGGAGAAGAATTGGGACTGTGAACCGAACAATGTCTATATCGTTGGCATTATGAACTTCACGTTCCCTGAGGACAAGAAGAGCGACGACTGCGTATTCAAAGAGGAAGCTGTTATAGGAACGATCAGGAATAACGTTTTCTATGACAAGTTCACATATATCTATGTCGAGTTGACTAACTTTCACAAGACCTTGGAAGAATGTGAGACTGTCACTGACAAGTGGCTATATTGTCTGAACAACTTGCAGAAATTGCAAGAGTGCCCTGACATTCTTCAGGGCAGTATTTTCGAGCAGCTCTTCAACACCACCGAGATAGACAAGTTTACGCCCCTCGAAGTGAAGGGATACGAGCAGAGCGTAAAGGCCTACCGTGACATCAAAAATGGAATAGACGCGGCGAAAGCCGAAGGCGAGAGAATTGGCATGGCAATGGGCATGGCAGAGGGTCGTAAGAAAGGCATGCAACAAGGTATCAAAGAGGGTTTGCAACAATGTCGTAAGGAACGTATAGAAGATATGAGTCTTAACTTAGCTAGGAAAATGAGAAGCCTAGGCGTTGCCGATGACATTATCATACAAGTAACAGGTCTCTCCAAAGAGAAAATTGCACGTCTTTAGTCCATTTTTTCTTTTGCTTATTCTATTAATGTCAATACATTCGTTCCCTTCCGCGATGTGGCCAGTTCTCACATGGTCCGTCGCATCTTTGTGGGAGCAGCCTATAAGGCTGTGCGCACCCCGAACATCGTAGGCAATATGGAGCTGGCATGTGGAGGGCAGCTGCGCCTTCAACCGTTACCGCCAGATTGACAGAGAAGCCATTAACGAGATATTATCATCCCCCTAATATAGAATTTATGGAGAACAACATTATTATTTATCAAAGTGAGGACGGAAAGACCCACCTTGAGGTGAAACTTGAAGATGAGACCCTATGGCTCAACCAAAGTCAGATTTGTGAACTCTACCAGACGAGCAAATCTAATGTAAGTGAGCACATTAAGCACATCTTTGAAGAGGGTGAACTGAACAAGGATTCAGTTGTTCGGAAATTCCGAACAACTGGATCTGATAGTAAAAATTACCAAGTCACATACTTCAACCTCGACATGATTATCGCCTTAGGTTATCGCATCAAGTCCATCATTGCCACACGTTTCCGCCAATGGGCCACTGAGCGATTGAAGGAATATCTCATCAAAGGATTCACGATGGATGATGAACGGTTGAAGAGGCTTGGTGGAGGCGGATACTGGAAGGAACTTTTGGACCGTATACGTGACATTCGCTCTTCTGAGAAAGTGATGTACCGTCAGGTGCTTGACCTCTATGCCACGGCCGTTGACTATGATCCGAAGAGTGATATGTCGGTGGAGTTCTTTAAGATTGTGCAGAACAAGCTCCACTTTGCCGCCCATGGCCATACAGCTGCCGAAGTTGTTTACCAGCGGGCCGATGGCGACAAGGACTTTATGGGATTGACGGTTTTCAAAGGGGACCATCCGACTTTGAGGGAAGCTAAGATTGCTAAGAACTACCTGAGCGAGGATGAGCTGAGAATCTTGAACAACCTTGTTTCAGGTTACTTTGACTTTGCTGAAATCCAAGCCATGAAACATGTTCCGATGTACATGTCGGATTACATCCAGCAACTTGACAATATCCTATCTTCCACAGGCAGTCCTTTGCTACAAGGACCAGGTTCTGTATCTCACAAACAAGCAATGCAGAAGGCGGAGGAAGAATATAGAAAGTATGAAGTACGTACCCTATCTCCTGTGGAACAAGCTTATCTCAAAACCATCAAGAAGCTTAATGATGAAGCCAAAAAGAATCAAAAGAAGAAAGGTGGCAAATAAACATGAATACATAATTTCGCAAGTGGCACTTGCGAAATTATAGGATTAGCAACATAAAATGACATGATTAAAGAACTAACCGATGGTCTGCGCACCATCAATTCTATCAACAAGAAGATAGCCGAAGGGAAAAGCTCTCTTTCGAAGAAACTTGGTCGCTCGTGACTTTCTTCAAGCAGAATGAGGGCACGGATGCCTTTGTCCATTATGTGGGCAGACAGAGTTCCATATTGTCGGTTGATATTATGGAATTATGTCGCTCTTTCAGGGCTCTTTACAAGAGAGATACCCAAACATAGATAGGGCTCACGCCCTATCCTAAACTCTGTCGCCCTTTCAGGGCTTAAGGAGAAAGCTAAATAAGCAATATGATGCTAGAGTCGCTTGTTTGGCTCATAGTCAGAAAATTTCAAGACAAAGTATCGCCTTGAGATCTTCGTACTCTCTTGCGCCGGAACTGGGGAAGAATTCAAGATACCCACTGTGGGAAACTATCAAATACAATGCTGGGGGGCAAGTGGGGGAGAAAGCTACGGCGCTGGAGGAAAAGGAGCATATACATCTGGAGTCCTCAACGTAAAGAATTCATTAACTTTATATGTCTACGTTGGTAATCATCCAAAGAGAAACGAGATCATTTTTAATGGCTATTCTCATTACAATTCTGGCTTAGCTGACGTTTATGCAAGCCCAGCTGGGGGAGCCACGGATATAAGATTATTAGGAGGCGATTGGAAAAGTCTTGAGAGTAGAAAAGCCCGTATTATGGTAGCTGCGTCAGGTGGCGGTAGCGCAACATACAATGGAATATCTTTAATAGGAGGAGATGCAGGTGGACCAAAAAGTTATAACACATATTATACATACTGGCTGTCACCAAAATTGAGAGCAAGCGAAAACCCGGTGACAGACCAATCTGGATTATTGGATAAGAGTAAGATAAAAGACACAGATATAAACGGCTTTGTGGTTGATGGGCTTGGCCCGTACTTTGGGGCGACAGATACAGATGATGATAAGATGCCTGGTATAGGCAATGGCTATTTTACTGGCATTTGGTATGGGTATGATAGTACTGTATATAGCGGAATGGGAGGCGTGTGTTATGTCAGTGGCCTAATTGGTTGTAAAGCTATTTCTTCATCATTTACAGATGATAATCATAAAATGTCAGACAGCCCTGACCATTATTCGGGTTACGTGTTTACTAAAGGAGCAATAAAGTCCGGGAAGGAAGAAATGCCCAGTCCTAAAGGCGGTAAAGAAACTGGGCACACTGGCAATGGCTATGCAATAATCCAGCAGAAATAATTTTATAGGATATTTGATCGATAGCAGTCCACACTAAAGCCGGGGTGTAGCTTTATGTGGACTGATACCTTTTCTATCTCATGCTTATCTTTGCCCACCCCGAGCCTGTATGACCAGTTTCCGCCCCACCAGTAGGAGATGGAAAAGATTTGTTACCAGCAATTGTCTGTCCGTTTGTGACAGCAGCACCGATATAACCAGAGCCACCACCACCACCGCCAAAATACGCGACGCCACCGCCGCCGTACCATCCTCCGCCTCCACCAGCGCCCCAATCATGAAATACGCCTTTTACATCAATACCGTCTCCTCCTTTGCCAAATGATCCTTCATATCCGGCATATCCCTCTGCTACTCCCCCTATACCGCCTTTTGTTTGAGATCCACCTTGAGATATTACACTTACATTAAATCCCACGTTGGACCAATCCTTTGTACCAGAGCTTCCCCCTATTAAACCTCCACCATACCCACCTTCCATTCTTTCTTCACCGCCACCGCCTCCGGCAACTATTAAAACATCACTTTGGTGTGTATAATAGTTCTTTAATTCGCCATAATTAGTTATACATATCGAACTAGCACCACCTCCTGGATCCTGTCCTGAGCCGCCACCGTTATAACCGCCATTTCCTGTATAACCATAACCATTTGAGTATGGATAAGCGCCAACACAAACAAAAACAGAATCTGATTTGTCATACGCTAAGAAGCCATAGCTGTAACCTCCTTTACCTGCATGCCCAGTTCCGGATCCTCCCGACGCTCCCCACACCTCCAGCTTATAGCTCATGCTTTCTGGCGCAACGAACTCCTCAACCTTTCCGGCGCAAGCGTAAACGTGGTGGCTACCGTTGGATAAGAAAAAGAAATGATAGGACTATTGCGATGCAATATCTTTTAGGGGAGCAGAGGGGAAAGGAAGGACATGATGATAATATCGGCTTCACCAAAATGACTCACCATTAGGCGTTTTCCATGTCAGTCAGTGGTAGAAACGGTAGAAGGATGACAGATGTTAAAGATTTATCACAATGAATAATACGTATCCATCCCGAACGGCTATCGAACGACTACCGAAGGATAAGCTGGACAACACCGCAACACATAGTCCAATTCTATCCGATTATGGACGACACCGATGAGAGTCAATCTCATTATGGACGACACCGATGAGAGTCAATCTCATTATGGACGACACCGAAGAGAGACCATCCGATTATGAAGCCCATACAGAAGTTCCATTTATTATGGACGACCTGCTAACCTGCATTACTCATGAATATTATATTTCACATGAATGTTCATGAATTGGCCACGAATTTCTCATAAATATAATAATTATGGAATAATAACCTCCCTTGGGTCAGCGGCTTTTCGATTCATGAACGGTTCCTTTAGTGTCAGTGACCTTGGGGTTCTTGGTCAATTTATGATGATTCAATGTCCAAAAAACACTATAGCCGGATATTTATGGATTATGCAGGCTAAAAAAACTGCTAGTACGGCTAGTCCCTGCCTCTGGGTGAATAATTTTTACATGGTGTTTGCGTCCCAACAAGCTGATGGGGCGCAAACACTGCGAGATTTGTTACTCGTTTGTTACTCATCTGGCGAGTGATCAAAACGAGCGAAAGCCTTGTCTATCAAGTGTATAGCCTTGTCCTTGCTCTTGTCTATGACCTTGGCATAGATCTCTGTTGTTGATACGTCTCTGTGACCCAAGAGCTTTGAGACGGTGTAGATGTCTGCACCAAGGTTAAGGATGAGCGTGGCAAAGGTATGCCGCGCCACATGAAAGGTAACGGTTTTCTGAGTGATGCCACTGTCTTTTGCCCACAGCTTGATGTTTTTGGGGAGCATGGAGGAACATATACCATCAAACACACATGCGTCGTCAGGCTTTGACTGCTTGTCGGGAAGGCATCGGAGAGCCTCCTTGCTGAGCGGCACACTGATGTTGTGGCCGGTTTTCTTCATTCTCACGGAGAGATACTGCCGTTTGCCGTCGTGATGGATCTGGTTCCAGCGCAGGGCAAGGATGTCGCTTCGCCGAAGACCGGTGAAACAAGAGAAGAGGAAGGCCTCCTTCAGCATCGGATAAGAGCATGGCGACTGCATGAGATGCCGCAACTCCTTTTGTGTCAGAAAACTGCGATTGCTCTCAGGCCGTTGTACATGAAAGGCCTTGGGCAGACAGGTCATCGGGTTTTCGTCGATGAGTTTGTCGTGCTTAGCCTCTTCGAGCACGCTGCGCAATGTGGCAAAGCGCAGGTAGATGGTGGCATCAGACAGTTTTCCTCTATCCTTGATATGAAGGCGTCTGTCCTTGGCATTGCGCAGGTAGGTGACGAAGCGGCAGCAGAAATCCACGTCGACCTTTGACAGCAACAGGTCTTTTACACCAAAGGCCTCCAGCTGGTGTTTCAGCGTGATGACGACCCCATAGCGCCCGTCGTTGGGTTTCTGTCCCGGTCGTTTGCGGGCCTCGGCGTACGACTGGATGTAATCAAGCAGAAAGAGCTTGGTACTCGGCTCCTGAGTGTCAGCTACAGACTTGATGAGATTGATGGTGGCATTTGCCCGGGCAAGGATAGCCTGGCGCAACACCTCTTCATTTTGCTGCACGCAGAAGTGGTCATGTTCCGGGACGAGATATAGATGAAGGAAATGATAAGAACGGTGCCTCTTCCAGTAGATGTCGAGATAGAGCGACCGGTTGCCGTTTTTCAGCGCCTTCGCACGTAGTCTTACAGGCTGTTTTTCGCGAAGGCATTTGTTGAGTAGACGAGTTGACTTGTCCATAAGTGTATGATGTTTGGAGAATTCCTCACTCGACTTAGCTCAATAACCGGGATGCTCACAGCGGCTGACGGAAGTCGCAGCCCTCACGCCACCGCGAGCAACCGAGAGCAGTACGTCCCTGAATGATATGGCCCTGATGGCACTTGGGGCAAGGGTCGCCGACTTTGAGCTTACCCTTGGTGAGAACAGGCGCAGAAGTGGGAGTTGCAACAGCGGAAGCCGAGGCTGTAGCTGACGGCGCGGCCTTTTTGCGAGTTCCGGCCGACCGTTTCGCGCTCTGCTTGGCTGATCCTGCCCCACCCTTCTTCGGTCCGGAAGGTTTGGGGGTAGGCTCCGGCTCTCCACTTGCTATCTGTCTGTTGCTATTGTCGTGCAATACGTCCTGCACGATCTTTGTCACCTGCTCCTTCAATCCGTCGATGAAGAGCTGTGGCGAATATTTTTGGTGCTCGATGTCGCGGAGCTTCTTCTCCCAAATACCCGTGAGTTCACAACTGGTGAGGAGCTTTTCGTGGATGGTGTCGATGAGTTGAATGCCCGTGGGAGTAGCTACAAGGTTTTTACGCTCACGCCGGATATAATGCCGCTTGAACAGCGTCTCGATGATACCGGCGCGCGACGAAGGCCGTCCGATGCCGTTTTCCTTCATTGCCGCACGCAGTTCATCGTCGTCGACAAACTTGCCGGCGGTCTCCATGGCACGCAGGAGCGAGGCTTCGGTATAGTGTTTCGGCGGCTGTGTCATCTTTTCCGTCAGTGTAGGCTTATGCGGTCCCGACTCGCCTTTGACAAAGGCGGGCAACGTTTTTTCCTCGTCCGAGGGTTTACTGTCTTCCGCCGTCTGTGCCAGCTCGTCCTTGGCATACACAGCGCGCCAGCCCGGCGAGAGAATCTCCTTGCCGCTGGTCTTGAACTCCACCTTGTCGACCTTGCCCTTGACCGTGGTCGTGGCAAACTTGCAGTCGGGATAGAACACGGCAATGAAGCGACGGGCGATGAGGTCGTAGACTTTCATCTCGGCATCACTCAGTCCACCCGGCACCTGACCAGTGGGGATGATGGCATGGTGGTCGGTGACCTTGGACGTGTCGAAGACGCGTTTCGACTTCGGCAGTTTCTTGCTGATGGCTGCCAAGTCCTTGATGATTTGCAGATAAGGTTTCTGACCGGCTTTTGTCATCTGACTAACGCCATTAAGGATGCCCGGGCACTTGGGATAGATGTCGTCGGACAGATATTGTGTGTCGACACGCGGATAAGTAGTCAGCTTCTTCTCGTAGAGTGCCTGTATCAGGTTGAGCGTCATCTCAGCAGAAAAGCCGAACTTACGGTTGCAGTCAACCTGCAACGAGGTGAGGTCATAGAGCTGTCTCGGCGCCTCCTTACCCTGTTTTTTCTGCACATCGGTGACTTCAAAAGGCTTGTCCTGGATGAGCGAGAAGGCCTGTTCACCTTCTTCCTTACTGGTATATTTGCCTGCCGTGGCCGTGAAAAGCGTGTCGCGATAGACCGTGGAGAGCACCCAATAGGGCTCTGGCTTGAAATTGTCGATCTCCTTCTGGCGGTTGACAATCAAAGCCAAGGTCGGCGTCTGCACACGACCGATGGAAAGCACCTGATGGTTGCGACCATACATGCAGGTATAGAGACGCGTGCAGTTCATGCCTAACAACCAGTCACCGATAGCCCGGCTCAGTCCAGCCATGTAAAGACTCTCGTAGTCCTTTTGCTCTTTCAAGTTTTGGAAGCCCTCGCGGATGGCCTCATCGGTCATCGACGAAATCCACAACCGTTTGACCGGACACTTCACTCCTGCAAGCTGCATCACCCAGCGCTGGATGAGCTCACCCTCCTGACCGGCATCACCGCAGTTGACAATCTCGTCGGCCTTGCTATATAAGGAGGCAATCACGTCGAACTGACGTTTGATCGTTTCCTCCGGGATGAGCTTGATACCAAAGCGCGACGGAATCATCGGCAGGGCAGCCAGCGTCCAGAAACGCCAGTTCATCTGATAGTCATTGGGCTCTTTCAGCTCGCACAAATGTCCGAAAGTCCATGTCACCTGGTAGCCGTTGCCTTCCATATAGCCGTTCTTGGGCACGTTGGCACCCAAGATGCGCGCTATGTCTTTGGCTACGCTCGGTTTCTCCGCTATACAAACGATCATATATTCAGTGGTATGTCTATTTTTGAAATACAAAAGTACGAAATAATCTTCTAACTGAGAAAAAAAAACGAAGGGATAATAAAGACAGTGTAACAGAGGAGACATAATAAGGATGTTTTTCTTGTTATAGGTAGATAAGACAGAGTAACAGAAGAACTAAAACAGACAGAGTAACAGAGGCGACATAATAAGGGCCCAAGGGGGATTGTCCGTGGCGGGCAGATGCCGCTGCCTAACCAAAGACAGTAACACATCTATAGAAAAAGAAGGGTATATCCCTTATTCCCTTCAGGCATGACCTGAAGGCTTTC
>NZ_JAMXSP010000033.1:0-27948 GCF_025457485.1 Hallella absiana | reverse complement strand
TAAGGAGATTTAATGCCATATTAATGGGTGGTATTAGTCAATTTTATACGTTGAAATATTTTGATTAATTAACACGTATAATCATATAGATACAAGTCAATATGAATAGGACACTACACTAGGGCTACATCGAATAGTGATTTAGGCAACAAAGATATTTCTACTGAGAAATTTGTTATTCTTCCAGAATACCTATCTAAAATATGGGTAGGAAATGCTATTTTCAAATCTTCATTGCTTAACAATACGTTTAAACCCGTAGCAGGAAAAAAGAAGGCAATAACACTTCTTACGAATGAACCAAATTCAACTCCCCTGTTGGTTACAACCCCTTCTTATTCCCAATTTAATCAGTATGTAAAATCTCAATTATCACAATGTAGTTTAGAACAAAGTCATGATTATTATTACTCTGTTGAACAATTTACATCATACGATGAACTTAAGGTGGCAATAGGTAATAATTACGATACAAATTTCTTATTTTGGGGTAAGCATGAGGACTTCAATTCAAGTGAACATAAGATTTCAAAATCAACTGGCTTATATGTGAGGTTTGCTCAAGAGCTATTTACAGTAACAATGGAACCTGAGTCATTACCTTATGTAGATGCTGCGGCAGGTGATATTGATTCTACGGTATACATAAATAGTGTATCATATGGAAGATTTGGTTTGTTGTCAATTGAGACAAATGAGCAAGCGGAATATTCAAAAGAATTAATAACTAAATGTTGCGATAAATTATTCAAACATAAAAGCTCTATTTTTACAAGTGAAGAGGAGAGTTTTTTAAATTCTTGTGAGTTTAAGCTGTTGCTGGTTGGTGGAAATGGAACAACTTCTATTGAGAGTTTTAGTGGATACAATGGTTTTGTTGATCATTTGGGTGACATTAACTCTACTAAGTCAAAAACTGTTGCACCAATATATTGTACTTTTCAAAATCTCAGAGATAATTCCCCATATTCTTTTCACTATAATCTCACTTACTATAAAGATCCGATATACATAGATATATTAGATTATGTGAAAGACTGGAGTCACAAGTATGTCATATATTTTTATTCAAATAAACAAAGACAACCAACCATTGCCTCACCCTTGGTCAGCTTTAACTTCATGTATAATAGAAAGTACGATGAGGTCAAAAGAAATTTTAAGGATACAACTTTTGTTATGTCATATCACAACACATCATTAGATAAGAAACTAGATGCATGCTCTTTTAGAACGAATTTCCCCATTATGAGACCATCGGGCATGCCGCATGGACATTTGGAATATGACGAAGTTAATAGAGTGCATGAGAGTGCAACTCTTATGGATAATATAGATTATAAACTTCTAAAGATTTGGACAATAAAGGAGGGTGTTATTCCCGACAGCATAGCCTTTTTGTTCAATACTGAAAATACTGAAACTACGAATAAGGATTTTGGTGGACACTTTGGTGGAGGAAGACACTTTGGTGAGGGAGGTCACTTTGGTGAGGGAGGACACTTTGGTGGAGATCGTGGAGGTTCTTCTCGTGGCAATTCAAATGGTGGTTCAGTAAGTATTGTATTTGGAGGTAGACGTTCGTGGGGGAGAGACTCAAGTAAAATAAATGATTCCTTAGATAATATTTCAAGAGGTGGTCATTTTGGAGCGAGACGATAATAACCCGATTATGCTACCTGCAAGTTAACTTGTTAATATACAAGCAAGCAAATGGAGAGAAGCCTGCGGACTTCTCCCCATTTGCCCGATTTCGTGCAGGAAACCGTCATAAATGGGCGCACTGGATATTTTCCGTGGGTGAGAACTGGTCTCTATCCTAGTACCGTGAACACATGGATCATGAAGAAAGAAACATCGTTGACTCCTTTCAGGTCAGGTCAGCTCTAAAGATCTTTATTTTTGAGTTTAATGACTCTGCTGAAGCGTTGGTTTCCCTCTTGATGAAGTAGTTGAGGATTTCATCTTCATAATATTTGATCGTATCACGAACTGATTTCACTTCACGCAAGGTGCACGCATTGACATCTTTGTACCATTCTTCCAGTCTTTCTTTTGCGGTCACCTTATCGAGTTTTTTTTATTTTTGAAGATGTATCTCAGTTTGTTAATTGCAAGATAGGCCTCCTCAAGTTTGGGGTATTTCCCAAAAAGGATCTTTGCCCTTTCTTCCTGATGTTCTGTCCACTTCTCCCTGCTCTTTTGGAGTTGGATACGGCACTTGGTTAAAGCATCTACAAGAGTCTCCTTATTGGACAGTTTCTCAGGCTTGAACCCTTTCTCTTTCTCAGGCTTCCGTCCACGATTGGTTTTGTGCCATTTCCCGCCATGTGTCTTTCGCATTCTCTCCGCATATTTCTTCCTTTTTTCCTAAGCTTTTCCTGACGCTTGTTATATTCGACCTTCTCCTTGTTGGCCTTCTTCTTTACGGCATCCCGCTTGAAGCGCATTCGAAGCTCATTTATGGCCTCTCCTCCTCGCTTCATTACATGAAAGCAGTCACGTGTCACTCTGGCGTTGGGAAAACAAAGACTGGCGATTGCACGCATGCTTTCGGACAAATCCATCGTGATGCTTGTAACTTTCTTCCTGTCGACCAACGGAATCTCGTTGAGGGCCTTAGCTACACTCTCGGCCTTAGTTCCCTTTATCATGGCTACTACAGATCTTTTCCTTCCATGTGCATCCTTGTTATGGACAATGGTCCATACGTCGCCATTTATGCTTGTCTAATCAATACCCAAACGGGGGCTTATGTTTGCCGCATTCAGCACATAATCTTCCGCATGCTTCTTTTGGTCCCATGATTTGTAGCCGCTTAGCACTTCCTTGTAGTTGCGCTGTAGCGTATTGACATTCAATCCGTAAGTCCACACTACGGATGATACTGTAACCGTCTCATTGTCTAAACGCCATCTTTAAAAAACGCGAAATCCTTGGCGTATCGCGTTCCAGGATGAGCAAGTTGAAACTTGTCCTCCAAATTGACTATTCGGCTGCTACCATCAGGCATGAGCCACCGGCGACGTCGTATATGCAATATCGTTTCGGGAAGTCAAGTATCTTACGATCCTCTGAAAGCCATTACATGTCGCCCCGCTCATGTCCGACATCTGGTTGTCAAGCTCATCAAGATAAATTTCAAGTTCCTTGCCATACAAACCCTTCCGATCTTTGGCATCGGGATCTATCAAGACTGTTGTTTCTTTTACGTTGACTACTTCAAAGTAATCCAAAACACTTTCTGGAAGAACAAAGCCTGCAAGGGCTTTCAATGCATCGGAGGAACTTAAGCTACTCATTGCCTTAGGGATTTATTGTTGTACGTGCACAAAGATAATACTTTTGTTCCAAATAGCATACAAGTATGTTCGAGTTTTTCTCAACTCTCACCCACGGAAAATATCCAGTGCTCCGGTGATTCATCAGGAGTTCTATCGCCCCAAGCAGGTCGCTGAGCTGCTCGGCATCAACATGAGGACCTATTATACGATAGTCAGCCTTGGCAAGTTGCATCCTGTCAAGCTCTCGGAACGTGTGACGGTCGTCGCAAGAAAGGAGATTTTCAACATGATAGAGGCGGCTATCGGAGTGGAACTGTCGACGTAGATATTCTCTAACGGCAAGCAGCATGTCACTGCCAAGGGAAAAGAAAATGATGGTGGCAAGACAGACAAACAACAAGCGACGAAGAGGACTGCCAAGGACCGCGCTCCCGTCGGTGTAACCCACGACACACATTATACGATGGCGGAGGTATGCGCCAAGTTCGACTACAGCTATGGCCGTCTCTACACGCTTCGAATGCGGTATCAGATTTCTGCCGTTCATGCCTTTGGCACCACCTGCTATCCCAAGGATGCAATCGACAAGGCTATTGCCGAGGAGCGTGAGCGGTTGGGCAAGACACTGGGTTAGCATTGGTACACCTGCGGTGAACTGATGCGCATCTATGGACTGGGCAAGACGCAGGTCAGAAGGTTCGCCAATACCCACAACGTGCGGACGAAGAAGGCCAACGGCAACCGGCTCTATTACTTGAAGGAGGACTGGGAGGCGGAGCGAAGAAAGGCTGAGGACAAGAGCTGTTCGACCAAGGGGAAACGCAATGGAGCATCGTGAGCCGCCAAAACCAGGTATGTGCTATTGGCCAAATCCGTGTGTACTTGTAAAGAAAAAACGGCAAATAAGCAGGTAAAACAAGCAAAATCGGTCATCTCCAAGGTGAAATACTCGTAAGGAGTTGTAGCCAGAAGCAATCAGCCGTAACTTTGTACCATCTATTTGCCTAACCGCATGAAGACTGCGGCAAGACGCAAGCATTATTTGGACCATTAAATTGAAACATCAAAAAGAAAAATAACATGACAAATCTTTGTACCAAAGTAACAGTGCGTCAGCGTAAGCTGGCAAAGGACAAGGTATCGCTTTACCTTGACTTCTACCCTGCCATCCGTCACCCCCGGACGGGGCGGATGACACGGCGCGAGTATCTTGGCATATACATCTATGCCAACCCTTCGGAGCGGTTCCAGCAGGAGTATAACCGCTCGATGATGAAGAAGGCGGAACTCATCAAGTGTCGCCGCACGGAATCGGTAATCAACGAGCAGTTCGGTTTTCTCGACCGGGCTAAGGGTCGAGAGAGCTTCCTCGACTATTTCGAGAAGCAGATGCAGGAGAATGAGTACGGCCACAACTGGCATACGGCCTTCGGTCACTTCAAGGACTATTGCGGCGGCAGCTGCTGCTTCGACGACATCACCGTGGACTACTGTCAGAAGTTTCTCGGCTACCTCATGTCGGAGAAGTGTGCCCGCAACGGCAAACTGATGATGGCTTCGTCGGCCAACAACTGTCTGTGTAAGTTGAAGGCGGTGCTGAGGATTGCTTTCGATGACGGCAAGCTCAAGGAGAATATCGCCACAAAGTTGGAGAAGGCTGAGGACGACAGCACGCCGAGGGAGTTTCTGACCCTCGACGAGGTGAAACATCTATCGGCTACTCTCTGCAAGAGTGAAGTGCTAAGACGCGCAGCATTGTTCTCTGTGCTCACGGGACTACGTGTCAGCGACATCATCCGACTGAAGTGGGACAACATCGAGCCGTCAGCCGATGGCGGATGGATGCTCCATTTCCGCACGAAGAAGACGCATAAGGAGAGTTTCCTGCCTGTCAGCGACGAGGCCGTAGAGCTGTGCGGAGAGCGGAAAGACGGTCAGGTGTTCAAAGACTTCACCACGGGCATTGTGGCCTATCACCTGAAGAAGTGGCTCAAGGCGGCCGGTATCACGAAGCACATCACCTTCCACTGCTTCCGCCACACCTTTGCCACGCTGCAGCTGGCGGCAGGCACGGACATCTACACCATCTCGAAGCTGCTCACCCACAGCGACGTGACAACCACGCAGGTCTATACGGATGTGGTCAGCTCGCTCAAACGGGATGCGACGAACAAGATCTCATTGAAATGAGACTCACATTATCTCATTCTCACATTCTCACAGAATAGAAAACTATCATTCTAACAGACTAACATTTTGATACTATGGAAAACCGAACGTCAACCTCACAATCAACTACTAACATGAGAACATTTACCTTTGACGGGATGCCGGAATCTCTGGTATCCCTCCATGAGAAGTGCGACACCATCATCGCCCTGCTGTCGTCCATCGCCAGCGGCTCGTGCGGCGCAGCTATGCACACGCCCATCGGCATGACAGAGGCCAGCAAGCTGCTCGGCAAGAGTCCGTCGACCATCTACGACATGACCTCGAAGCGGAAGATACCCTTCCACAAGCGTGGCAACAAGCTCTATTTCTTCCAGGATGAACTGATGAAGTGGATTACCGACGGAGGATACAGCGACACCCACTATCCGGACGATGCCGCGGCTAACATTGACGAACGCAAGGCCGAAAGGCATCTCAAAACCCTGCAGGCGGAAATCAAACGGAAACCGAAACCATTGATGTCCTGACGAATTGGCGATGAATGACGTAATGTCGGTATGTTGGCCGAGCAAGTATATTACTCACGCAAATATCTTACTCGGGCAAGCAGCTCACTTGGGCAAACATATTGCTTTATGTTCAAGAACCCGCAAAAGTTTTGGGAAGGATTAAATCAATCTGATTTATCAGAGCAATCCGCAGATAGATTCTATCTGATCTATCAGTACAATCCGCGGATAGATTCTATCTGATCTATCAGTGCAATCTGCGGATAGATTCTATCTGATCTATCAGAGCAATCCGCGGATAGATTCTATCCGATCTATCTAATCTATCTTTCCCCATCTTTGAGTTAGAGTTTATCTGGGTCAATTGATAAAGGTAATCATACTTATCACGGTTATCACGTGATAAAGGTAATCATACTTATCACGGTTATCACGTGATAAAGGTAATCATACTTATCACGGTTATCACGTGATAAAGGTAATCATACTTATCACGGTTATCACGTGATAAAAGTAATCATACTTATCACGGTTATCACGTGATAAAAGTAATCAATCGCATAGTCTGAGCCAGTAAAATACTGAGTCTGCAACTAATTACGATCGCTCAACTACTACGGGAAATACCTCATTTAGCACCTAAAACAGACATGATGCCATATATATCACAAACCTACCGCTACGGCAGTCAATTGGGAATAGCAAGTTGTACTTTTGTGGCCACACGAGGCTGTCGCCGTCGTATGACCCCACAAGTCACTTGCCAGCGGAGCTGGGAATGAAATCTCGGTCGCAACTCCCAGATTATCTCTTGAAGGATGATGAGTCCATGAACCCGAAGGCTGTCCAACTTGAATTCCAATCTCCAATAACTACCAACTTTAACAACTTCAACAAATGAACGACGCCAACAGAAATAACGTCTGCAAAGTCAGACTGAACGACGAAGAGCTGCGTCTCTTCCAGAAGAAATCTCAGAGCTACGGTGGCAACACGAGTGCCCTGATCCGTGATGCTGTTACCCGCTTCGACGACAAACGAACAAGAGGGAGGATAGAAGCGATGGCGACGCTTCTCTCCTTCTACACCAAGTATCAGCAACAACTCTCGTGGCTCGGTGGCAACTTCAACCAAGTCATGCACCGTGCCAACGAACTGGCCATTGATGGCAAGCTCAGTGAAAACTACTTCCATGAGGTCATCATGCCGGAGGCTCAGACTGCCGCGAAAGTCATCAGAGGTATCAAGGCTGAGTTGGATGCCCTACATGATTTGGTAGAACAAATGTAGCTTATAATAGAGTGCTTATGTACTTTTCGGTTATCTTAATAATTGAGGCCTTCCAAACATCCATGACAAGCCAAGCCTATCCATGATCTTGGCCAACAACAGAGAGCCGGCAAGGCCAATAATGACGATCACTATGGCATGCACAATACCGCTACCATCGAAACGGAAAATGGGTAGAAGGAACTTTCCTGCCATCGTAAAGATAGGATGGAACATATAGATTGGTAAGGTGTTTCGTCCAATATACAAAATCGTCTCAAGCGGTTTGCCATGACAAAATCTTTTGAGGGACGAGGCGAAAGAGAGGAAACAGAAAGTCATGACAAGGACCAGCAGATTACTCCAGTTCCATTTTGGGTCGATAAAAAGAATCAATAAAAGAGGTACAACGGACAGGCATGAGGGAAAAAATACCTTGTTGTAGTTGGCCTTTGACATTCGTAAGACCACCCCAACAAAATAATAGAACGCTTGTTCCCAATTCAAGATTGGTGTGAAGCACGAAACAAACAATAAGACAATGCCAAAGGTTAAGAGCTTTACATATATGGACTCTTGCGGCAGACAACGGAAGGTGACATAGCAAAGAAAACCACAGATCAGCATCACGCGGAAAAACCAATAAGGACCGATGGAATGAATGCAAAGGACATAGAATGCCGTGTGCCAGTCCAACTGCTGAATGCCGTCCCTTACAGGCAGATAGAGTGACAACACCATATATCCTGTGACCAAGATGACGTAAGGCAACAGAATCCTTAGTAGATAGGTGGTGAACTTGCGAAAGGTTTTGTCCACATTCAGAAGATAACCCGTGACAAGGAGGAACGTAGGCATAAGGAAGGACAAGATACCACTCTTGACATCCGGGTGGATATTGCCGAAGTTGACAATATGCACCAAAATGACAAGAGAGATAAGTATCGCCCGTTGGAAGTCAATTTCGTCGATATGACGTTGTTGCATGATATTCAGATTATCTTTTTCAAATTAGCATTGATGATTGGGATGAACTCATGTGTGAAGATTTCTGCACCATGGCTGTTGAGATGCACCTCGTCTTTGAACAGTTCTGGGTGCAGATAGTATTTTTTCTCCCACGAATAGTCATAAAAAAGGATATGCTTGGTTTTGCAGTAGTGGTCTAACCACTGCGAGACACCATTCCGTGTGGTCAGCCGTAATGTGGGCGCATAGGTGATGACAAGCCTCACCTTGTGGCTTCGGCACAGTCTGACTATGTTGTTCAGCCTTGACAGTCTGACGGCATCTGCCGTGAAAGGCTTCGTGGAGATGACGTATGGTGTCTGGTATTCACCATCCAAAGGCTGAAAGCCACATTGCTCAGGACACTGCTTTGACAGGCACAACTGCAGCACTTCGTTATATACCCGGTTGTTGCGGTAAAGACCGGAATGCAGCTTCAAACGCTCCATAGGACTGTATGCACTGTCCATAGCCTCGGTCAGAGGTTCACACATGCCATATAGACATCTAAGATTTTTAAACTGGTCGTCCTTGGGGGCTTCCATCATGTCCGAGCTGATATCGAGGATGATCAGTTTGGGCGTGCAACGCTTGAGATAGGACGACACACACAGGTCGAAGTAGTCCATCTTTACACCTGACCGTCCACCATTAAAACAAGTGAGTCCCGTTTCTTTCTGGATAACACGTGGGTCAAAGCTATGATGCGCCCTTGAAGCGCCCAAAATGAGGATGTCCGCCTTTTGGTGGAACAGTGTCTGGATGGTATTGGAGAGGTTGTACTGCGTTTGGGGCGCATGTTCGATAATTAGCTTTGTACTGGCTCCCACCAAGAAGTCGGCACACGCTAGTGTGACGAGGAACAACGCGATGAATCGTATCTTTTTCTTCATGAGTGACACGGAATCTAAAATTGAAAATAAATGAACTGTGGTCCGTTAAACTCTCCTTCCAACAGGATGACGGCAAGCAACAGAGCCATACTCACTGCCTGGACATACCATTTAGGCGAATGGAAGAAATGGATGTTGAACTTCTCCTCGTCTTTCCAATCCTTAAACAGCATGAGCAGCAGTGGCGGGAAATACATGATGAACGTTACGCGCTGGGCAACATAGGGATAGAGAAAGCCTGAAGAATACTGCGACAAATAGCCGAGGAAATCAGTGATAGTGTTACTGCGGAAAATGATGTTGCCGAAGGTCACGAAGAGGAACATCTTCGCGATGCGTGCGTAGCGGTAGGCCGTATTCTTCTTTAAGCCATGCGCCTTCTCGAAGAGCTTGCGCCGCTTGGCTATCAAGTTGTTGAAAATGAGGCAGCAACCATGATAGAAGCCGAAGAGTATAAACGTCCAGTTGGCTCCGTGCCAGGCACCGATGGCAAGAAGATTAATCATCACGGCCAAGTTGAGTCCCCACATGCCGAGGTTGCGGAACTTGAGGTTCAACGGTGTGAAGACATAGTCGGTCAGCCAGCTGGTCAGCGTCATGTGCCACCGCTTCCAGTACTCCGTGATGTTGACGGCGAAGAACGGCAGGCGGAAGTTTTCCAAGCTCCTGATACCCAATATCCTGCCCACACCGATGGCCATGTCGGAATAGCCGGAGAAGTCGGCGTACAGCTGGAAGGAGTAGAGCACGGCAGCAATGGTCAGCGAGGTAGCGTTGTGGTGCGCATAGTTGTTGAACACGGCATCGGTGTAGCCGCAAATCACGTCGGCCACGCACATCTTCTTGAACATACCCCACAGCACGCGCTTGCAGCCTTCGGCGATGTCGGCCCAATTCATTTGATGAGCCGTAGCCAACTGCTTCAGGAAGGCCTTCGGACGGTCAATAGGGCCGGAGAGAATGGTGGGGAAGAAGGCCACGTAGGTAGCAAAACGGATGAAGTCGCGCTCCGCGTACATCTTTCTGCGGTGAATCTCGACCAGGTAGCTGATGAGCTTGAACGTGAAGAAGCTGATGCCTACGGGCAGGATAATCTTGAACGTGTGATGGCTGACATGGAACCCCATTGCCGTGAACAAGTCCTCGAACGAACTGATAAAGAAGTTCAGGTACTTGAAATAGAGCAAAAGCAGAATGCCCAACCAGACACCAAGGTTAGTCAATAGAGATGCCTTCCGTGGATTGTCTTCCCGCGCGCGCTGAATGCCTACACCTAAATAATAGGTGACGATGGTACTCACCAAAAGAATTGGTACGGCTTTCCAGTTAGCGTAGGCGTAAAAGAAGTAGGAGGCTATCAGAAGAAGTACGTTCTGCCAGTTCGCGTGCTTACGACATACACTGAAGTAAAGGACGAAAACTGGCAAAAAGAAGAGCAGAAACACAAGTGAATTGATGGTCATCGCTTATTCCTTGAGTCGTTTCTCTATAGAGTCAATCAGTTCGCCAACATTGTTCCAGCTGAGGATTTCGTTTGACGTGAACTTGATGCCAAAGGCCTTTTCAATGGCAACGATGAGCTGTACGTGGCTCAGCGAGTCCCATTCCTCCACGTCGTCGGCTGTCGTCTCATCGGTCAACACAATGTCGTCGTTGTCCAACTCGTCACAAAAGATTTCATTCACTTTCTTGAAGATATCACTTCTTTCCATTGTTGTTTATTTATTTTTTGTTTACTAATTCCACAAATCCCATGTCCGCATTGAAAAAATAACATATCTTGCGGTTGCCCAAAGCCGGGGCTTCCACGGGCTTGAAGAGGGGTGTCCAGTCCTCCTCAGTCAGCTCTTGGTACAGTCTGTCCACATCGTCGCAGGCATAGCACAGATGATAAGGACCGCAGCCATGCTTCTTGAGCATGCGCAGCATCGTGGCGTTGTCGGCGTAGGGCTGAACGAGTTCAATGGCCGTTTCACCTTCCTTGCGCAGAAAGCAAATCTTGGTCTTTTGCCTGTCGTCGTCAACCGTATCTCCCTGATGATAGCCCAACAGATCAAACTGTCGGGCCGTGCGGTCGATGTCGTCTGTCAGATAGCCGATGTGTTCCAATTGAAAATCCACGGTGCTCATGCTTTTACAATATAACATTCCTTGGGCTGATAGTCATCGACGTTCAGTTCGTATCTCTTGGCGCCGTCGGCCTTTTCGTCTGTCTTGGTGAAGCCCAACTGGTCGTAGTGTTCCCTTACCATCTGATTTTTCAGTGTGGGCAGGTATTCACCGACAATCTTCTTGTAGCCGCGTCTGCGGGCTTCTTCCACCATCGTGTTGAGCGTGAAGTTCTCCATGCCACGTTTCAACACACGGCAGCTCATCAGCCACGTGTCGATGAAAAGGGTCTCGCTGTCCAAGGCTTTCATGATGACCACGGCAATCAGTCCGTTGTCACCGAACTTGTCCTTCAGCGTAAAGCTCAAGTCAACCACCTTGTCATCATCGGCCAAGGCCTTTACATCAGCCTCCGTATAGCGCACCGTGCGCAGGTTGAACTGGTTGCTGCGCTGTGAGAGCTGTGCCACGCGCGGTGTGTTGAATGGCGTAAAGCCGCTGACCGTAGAGACCATGCCCAACGACCGAAGGAAATCGGCCTCGCTGCCGAAGGTCTTCTTCAACGAGACACGTTTGGCTTCCACCTGGTATTGCTTGGTGCGGTCCTTGTCCTCACTGCTGTAGTTGGCAGTCTCAAAGAGGTTGAGCGAATAGAGATACTCCAAATACTCGGCGGGATCCTCGGGCAGCTCGGGCACTGTGATGCCCGGTATGTTCTCCCTCACCATGTTGCGCTCAAAGGGATTGTCATCGAGGAAGACCATGGAGTCGAACGAGATGTTAAGGATGCTCTGAATGGTTCTGATATTATCGACCTTCGTCTCCCAGTTGGCTTGGAACACGGCAATGTCGTCTAATGTCAGCACCATGTCAGGATGCTTTTGAAATGGTTCCTTAGCCTTGTCCTCGTCGTTCTTCGATGCCACACAAATGATAATGCCGCGCTGGCGTAACTTCTTTACCCACATCTGAAACTCAGTGAAAGCCTTGCCGATGCCCAGACCGTGGCCTAACTGTATTCCTTCTATTCCGTCGTCGCCTATCACGCCACCCCAAAGAGTATTGTCCAAATCGAGGATAAGACATTTCTTGAACTGCCCTTTGCAAGCACAGATGATGTCCATCACCCTGCCCGCCACATAGGGTACAGCATCTACGCTGAGCACCATCTCCGTACTGACATAGATGTTGGCGTCGAACATGAAGTCGCGGCCGAACTTGTTTTGCAGTCCGGTGATGTCGCAGATGAACAAGTTGGGATGGTGCTGAGCCAACTCCATCAACCCGAAGTTGAGCTTGCGCACTTGGAAAGAGAACGACGACTCCACCTTGTTTGCGTAGGAGCCGAACACCGCATCCTCGATTTCCGGATAGTTCATGCATATAAGCTTCTTGCCTTGCAGTTGCGGCAATTCCGCCACTGATTCAACAAAGCGCAGTCGCTCGTCGGCAACCGTAGTCTGCTCTTGCGTGGAGAGCAGGCTGTGCTTCTCGCAGAGCTTGTGGGTGGACTGGAAGAGGACAATGAACTCAGCGTCATGCTTGTAAAGCTCACTGTCAGGATCCATGAACTGTTGATACACTTGATTGTATTCAGCCTCGTATAGGTCTATATTGTATCCCTTTGCCACGCCAAAACCACGAATTGCCGTCGCCAGAAACTGCGTTGCCGTATCGCCGATAAGAGCGACGCGAAGAATAGGGCTTTTGGGGGATGGATGTTTGCTCAACCGCTTGAGGTCTTTTAATGATAATCGATCCATAAAATAATAGGCACTAACTAAATGATTACAAAGTAATTTTAGGTATATCTATCTGCTGGATGAGGTCCGTTTTTTTTGAAAACGTTACAGTACCTTCATAAATCAACCTACCCGTGTCTGTTTTCTGTAAACCATCAGTAACATAGATTTTTATGGGGTATTTATTTCCTTCGATATTACCTAAATTAAAACTAACATCATAATCACAATAGCAGTCTGCCATGGTCTTCTCTGTCTTATAAACGCAAATCACGATAGTACCATTCTGCAATGCACCGGCAACATAGATTTTATTGAGGTCGCAATTTCCAGCAATATTTTCAAAAGTACACTTTGATGACTGGTTCGTTAATGTTCCAATAATGAGAGACGTTTTCTCCTCTGAATCAACTGCACTGCGTGTTGTCTTTGCGTAACTATTCCCTTTGCATGCGGACTTGGATACTTCGGAAACTGATATGCTTGAAATAGTTCTCTCCTCTGTAGTACACGAGAAGAGAACTATAAGCAATGAGAATATACAGATATAAAATCTCATCATTACTCTCTTATTAATCTATGATTATCAACAATTATTCCGTTTACAGACAACGATACTATGTGAATGCCTGATGACAGCGAACTAGCGTCATACACAATGTTTTTGCAGCCTTTGGGTATACGTTTGAAGTATTCTTTAATTCCGGATAAATTGCTAATTAACACACACACATTGGAAGTATTTGAAGGAACTTCTATATCTATGCTCACATTTCCGGTAGCAGGATTTGGAGTTACATTTAGGATTTTACCATTCCCTGTTGATTTGATTGCGTAGTTGTTACCATTCAAGCTATTTTGCAATTGGGCAATTACAGCAGACTGCTTTTCTACCGTTGCTTCTAGTTCTTGTACAGCTTGAACTAGCATGGGGATAAGCGAAGTATAATTAATCATTTTGTGTCCTTCCTCGTCAGTATGTACAGCTTCAGGCAAAACACTTTCAACTTCTTGCGCTAAGAAACCATACTGGGTATTGCTATCAGATTCTGGTCCATAAGCAACGTTAGATGAAGGAGAATTTTGTGCGACGGCTGCTCTACTCTTCATCAAACTTTTGTCAAGTGCTGACTCTTTCCAATTATATGATACAGGGTGTAAAGACAATAGCTTGTCCATGCCTGTTGTCAAAGTTTGAATATTTGTTTTGGCCCGTGCATCAGAATAGTTATATACATTAGCGACTTGAATACTGTTAAAGGTTTTAGTTGCTGAATTGTAGAACACAATTTGATCGCCCGTGCCTGCGATTCGTGGATTTTCCGGCGAGATATCCAATTGGAAGAAGTTGCTACCCTTACACGTCCAATACATGCCTAGGTACTTGTCAATTGTCATGCCGAGATATGCATGTTTGGGAGCACCTTGGATGCTCAACCCATTAGCTGAATAGCTAATCTGTGCGTGTACATTCAGACTAAAAGTGAATGAAGCAATAACTGCGATAATGGCAGTTAATAGCGATTTAACAGTTGTTTTCATAATTATGAGGTTATTTAATGGTTGACTTAATTGTTGTTGACTCATTAATGGTAGTGTTTGGCTCAATAATTATCTCTTTTGCATTAAGATTGATTGTACCATTAGAGAATACTACTGGTCCCGTCTGCTTCGATGATGTAACACTAGAACCAATTTTGATAAGGTCTGCATCATATGTTCTTGAACCACTTACAGTTTCATTTTGGATATATATAGTAGACGTGCCTATGCCTTCTTGTACAAAGGGAATCTTATTATGTCCCGATACGCATACCGTAATGCTTTGTGGAGTTGTAGTAGAAAAAGATGCGGTATTTCCTATATAACTAAGCACTTTGCCCGTAGTTTTGTCGTAAAACGAAATGTTTGCACTGGTATTAGACAAACTAACGGTTACATTGTTTGTTCCTCTGACAATTTGAACATTTGTAAACTCCGTAGGCTTACTAGTATATATTTGCATACTTGGATCACCGAAATAATGGAACAATTCCTTTGTGTATTGGGTGTAAGAGTTATTGGAGCCATATATCTCAGCGAGACGTGCAAACCCCTGATCCAAGACTTGCCCCATTGCAAAAGTTGGAGTTGGAGTTGTGCCTGTGGAATTTTGACCAGGTAGGACTATTCTTAATCCTGGATTTGGCCAAATCGCATCAAACAAACCTCCTGCAAAAACATCATTAGGGCCTGAGTAGCTAACTTCTGTTGCTCCCAAAATACCAACGCAGCCACCATTCTGCTTGCGAAGAAAAGTTTCTGCGAAACAAGTTTTACCATTGTATTGACCTGTTAAGCAGTTTAGACTAAATACAACAGGAAGCTTGTTTCCGTTTGTTAGTTTCAAAATGTCACTACTTTGGTATGTAGGGTCTCCCCATCCACCAACATCGCCATGGTCCCGGTGAAGCACATAGAAAGCTCCCTGGTTAATAGCGTTGTTTACATCAGTAACACTCCCATTCCATGCAAATAATGGCTTTTTCAATTCAGCAGGTATATCCTCTCCGCGTGAATAATATTTACTCCATTTTTGGGGGGTTACGTTAGTATACGCTGTGTATATACGAGTAATATTATAACCTAAATTGGTAAGATAGTTCCTAACATCCTCGGAGGTTTGGGCAAATCTTCTATCTGCATACCCATCCATATCCAAATCCTGAAAATATGCACAATTTACACCTGTATTATAGAACGCTGCATCAGACACGGGATTTTTCTCGTACTGGATAATTTTGTCAACTACTGTATTCGCTTCTGATATATTCGTGACAGATATTCTTCCTCTGTGGATATCTGGGGTGTTATCGTTGGCACCATCCATACATCCATACCGCAAGTCTGACACATGTGATATGCCCATAGTTTTTGAAGTGTACGAAGGAACATCTTCATAGTCTCCAAATAAAAGTAGATAGTAAAGATTCCCTTTGTTGTAGAGGTTGGAAATAATGCCTTTTACCTCCTCTGTGCTCCAACTATCTTTCTCTTGAACAGTTACATCGTATCCAAGGGTTCTTTTCCATTCAGCAAGTCTATTTACTGCGGCAGCATACTTGGGTATGGTTACAATTAGATAGCCTTTCGTGTTGTTCTGGCCTAATGTGTTGTATGCTTCAAGTCTAGCCGAAGGAGAACTTGAAATGGTAGTATTTTTTAAGAACGAGTCGTCAGCCGAAATGCTGGCAGGAGTGGCAACAACATCATCAAGACTACTGCGTGTACTTGCATCTACGAACTTGACCTTATATGCAATTTTAGTATATGCTCTGACAACCTTTCGTGTTACGTCATATTGAATAGGAAACACCTCAACATTGAGGATTTTCTGACCGCGATAGACCTGCTCGTCAATTTTGCGAACAACATCTTTCGGGTAAATACCTAAAGAAACGTCTATCGGCTTAACGTTGTTTTTTGTATAGGTCTCATTGCCACTATCTGTCAGTGGCGGGCGAGCGGGTGCCAACTCGTAGTTGTACTCCTTATACTCGGCAGACACGACCTCGACCGATGCCGTCTTTCCTGAAGGGATCTGAATTTGATCCGTCCTCTGCAAGACCGATGGTTTTGAAGTCTCGTCTTCGGATCCAAATCCATCCATTTTCCACAAGTATGTTCCCTCATACAAATCATCCTTTTGGATGTTTGCTACTGAAAATACATACGTTACCTCCACACCATCTTGCAAAACTTTTAGGTTCCTCGTTGGTGCGCTCAACAACACATTGTCTTCAGTTAAACCGCTGGACAAGTGTATGCTCTGTTGCCCATAAGCAAATAAAAATAGGCAACTGCATAAGAACATTAGTAATAATCTTTTTGCCATAGCATGATATTTTTATATTCAACAAGACATATTTTTTTGTTTAATGATGCAAAACTTGTTTGCTTCCAAGCAAATTCAGAATTTATCTTCAAGAATTTAAGCTATCTTGCCAAGAATGAATGATGCTACCTCAGGAGTTATTGGCGTGTCATGCTCAATTATTACACAAGAGACGTCCTCAGGCTAACGAGCTTCCAAAACTGTGCTTGCGTAAGGACTTTCTTCTTTCGCTCCTCACGTATGATCATCCCAAGACTTTTGTTCTCCATCCCTACTATTTTAGTTCGCTACAAAATTAAGTAAAATTTTCCAGATACGGAAGTTATAAATAAAAAAATACACTTAAAAAAATGTTAATAATAAAACTTACAATCTTAATGTCTTATAATAAATAGATAGAACAACAGCCTTAGTAGTCGCTAAACACAGCCTTTACCATCATGCACATTTTTGTACCATTTACCCCGTAACTATTTGAAAATCAAGCAACATTATATTTCCACATGAACAGCGTCGTCCGTCAGCTTTTGGAGCAGAATACCGATGTGGTCATGGTCGACACCGGTGACAGTTACGAGGGGATATGCCGCTATTTCAAAGGCACTTACATCACCTACTCGAAGGAGAAGCCCATCTCTATGAACCCGTTCAAGATTACGGATACCGAGTACGCGCAGAACTTTGGTGAGAAGAAGAACTTCCTAAAGTCGCTCATCTTCCTCATCTTCAAGGGCAGCGAGGCTCCCACGAAGATTGAGGACATGATTGTCAACCAGACTATCGTGGAGTATTATGAAACCTTTTTCAAGCCATTCAGTCACTTCACAGATATTGAGCGCGACCAGCTCCGTAAGCGTCTGCTCTTAGAAGATAAGAAGAACGGCACCTACGAGAAGCACAGCAAGGAATTGGAAGAGAAATATAAGCAAACCGAATATGAAACAGATATCCCTACCTCCGAAACACCCGAAGATCCATCTGCCTTTGGCGGACAGGATTCTGAATACAATTCTCTCCATACTGCTGATGGCTGTCGTGTGGCCAGTGATGGTCCTTTACATACTGCTGAGGAGAAGGAAGCCTACGCACGAATCCAACGGAAGGTGAACAAACTCCATGACCTCATCAACGACAAGGCCGCCACCGACGGCGAGAAGGTCGCCGCCAACCGCCAGCTCATGCGACTGATGCCCCAGCTCATCGAGGGCAACTACCTCGTCACCATAGAGCAGCGCATCGACCGCATGGAGCGGCAACGGCAGAAGATGAACGTCAGTGAGCTGAATTTCAACAGCTACTATGAGTTCGCCATCGAGCGCATCCCGCAGATCATGCGAGAGAAAGGCATCACCTTCGACATCGACAACTTCGCCGCCATCCTGGAGCAGTTCTACAAAGGCGGAGAACTTGAGCACACGCTGAACAACGACGTAGATGCCAGCCTCTTCGACGAGAAGTTCATCGTCTTCGAGATTGACAAGATCAAGGACGACCCCGTGCTGTTCCCCATCGTCGTGCTCATCATCATGGACGTGTTCCTGCAGAAGATGCGCATCAAGAAAGGCCGCAAGGCACTCATCATCGAGGAGGCGTGGAAGGCCATCTCATCACCGACCATGGCAGAGTACATCAAGTACCTCTATAAGACGGTGAGAAAGTTCCACGGCATAGCAGGTGTGGTGACGCAAGAGTTGAACGACGTGATAGACTCACCCATTGTCAAGGAAGCCATCATCAACAACTCTGACGTGAAAATCCTCCTCGACCAATCTAAGTTCAAGGACAGGTATGACGACATCAGTGCCATCCTCGGACTGACACAGGTACAGAAGCAGCAGATCTTCACCGTCAATGCCCTGAACAACCACGAGGATAGAAATTACTTCAAGGAGGTGTGGATATGCCGCGGCCAGTACTCCGATGTCTATGGCGTGGAGGAACCGCCCGAATGCTACTGGGCCTACACCACGGAACGAGCCGAGAAAGAAGCCCTGAAAGTCTATGAGAGGCACTACGGAGACATCCAGACCGCCATCACTAAAATTGAGGAAGACCGCCAGCAACTCGGCTTCAAGCGTTACCTTGACTTCGCGGTGAAAGTCAATCAACAACAAAGAGTTATGGACAACCATACAAGTAGTACAGAGTGCAGCTAAACGATAAGTTCAACTACTAACCGATGCAAGCCATGAAGAAGAAAACAGCGAGGGGCATCGCCCTCATCCTTGCCTCATTTACTTTTTCCCTCCCAGTCTCCGCCTACTGGAAGATGGTCGCCGATCCATGGACGACAGCCCAGGTGACAGCCAACACCACAGCCCAGTCGCTCATCGAGAATAAGCACAACGAGCGCATCGACACCATTTCGGCCAAGAAAAAGAAAACGCTCCAGTACACTGCTGTCATGGAGGGCATCAAGGAACTCTACCAGCTGTCCATGACCAATGTCAAGGGCTTTGGCGAGGAGACAGCCTATTACAAGGAGATCTTTCTGCTCAGTGCCGACATCCTCTCCGGCATCCCCACGGTGACGAAGTTCATCACTTCTCACCCCGTGAAGAACTCCATCCTCTGCTATAACGAGCTTGCTGATGTAGTCATCGAGACCGAGGGGCTCATCCATGACTTCATCGACATCGTGAACAACGGTAAGATACGCCTTCCCAATAATCCCATCATCCGCCAGAAGATACCCGACGGCGGCGGACGCTACAACATGGGACAGGGTGACGGCTACAACTTCATGGACCGTTACACCCGCCTGACGCTGGCCAACAAAATCTACTCCCGGTTGTTGGAGATGAAGTACAAGATGGATGTGATGGTGATGATGTGCGAGTACGGCTCATGGAACGACGCTTTCTATACCCTCGACCCTGTGACGTGGGCAACCGTTTTCGAGACCAAGTACATTGTAGATGGACTCATACATGACTGGAACGCCCTATAAGTTCCGAAAGAGGAGGAGTAATCACAATCAAGAACCGACAGAACTATGAAGTACCATACCATTATAATATGTGTCTTGGCCGTCGCCATTCTCTGCCCGTCTAAAGCCCTTGCCTTCGACTACCCCAATGACCAACCGACCATCGAGGCTCTTATCAGTCTCCACAAGCTTCTCAAGAAGGAGGAAGAAAAAGCTTTGGCACAGGTAACGGCCAGCTATGGCGAGCAATCGCTCATCACGAAAGGTGCGGAGGGTTTCAACAACGTGCGGACAACGCTTGACACGAAGCTCAGCAATGCCCATAGTTACCTCATCCTCGGTGCGGCCATCGCCACGACGGGCACCGACCTTTACAAGCTCATCCGTGACTATGCCGACTTCACGAAGAACACGGGCAAGCATGCCTTCAAGAAGCCCATGGTGGCATGGTACTACACAGAGGCCAACCTTGCCTGTGCCCGTGAGATCAAGAACATCAAGCGGATGTACACTACACTGGTGGCCAGTGGCATGAATGTGATGAAGGCGAGCATGGACGAGAAGCTCAACCTTGTCAACGAGCTCCACGGCTATATCACCAATATGTGCGGCATCATCGACCAGGCCAACCTGTGGTGCAGCATCGTGGTCATGGGCGGATTCCATTATGATTACATCTGGGACATCCTCAACTCTGAGGTTACGGACGAGATTGCCAACCAGGTCATCGCCAACTGGAACAGCGCATAGCCTATGCTAAGAAAGAGCAACCACCATCTTCAAAAACTAAAACCATAATCTAATGAGAAAGACCCTTTGCCTTATACTCCTGACCATAGCCCTTGCTTTCCCTGTCGGTGAAGGCGGCAGAGCCAATGCGCAGAAGATAGTACATGACAAGCAGAAAGAAAAGCAGTGGCGCAGCATCGAGACAGGTCCATGGGACTTCGCACCAGACTGGTACTACTACTTTCTGCATAAGAAATACTCCGGTGCCGAGACCTACTGGAAGTGGTCGGGCTTTAAGTCCGGCTACCGTGTCCGCTTCAAGGAACACAAGTCCAATGTCAAGACCGTCATGCCACGCCGAGTAGCAGCTGAGGAGGTAGATGCCGAGAAAATCAAGAAAGCCGAAGAAGAGCGTGCCAAGATCAAGGAGTTGCATGACGAGGAAGTAGTCCGTGCCACCGACCGCAATGTTGACATTGTTTATTCCACGTTCAAGGATGATTTTGCACGTATGCAAGGAGCAATCTCTGAGGGTCTGGCCTTCTGTCTGACAAAGAGCAAGGGCAAGATGTTTCCGCAGGTCGATGAGCTCCGCCGGCAGAACGACATCGTTTGCCGCAACATCTCCTACATTCACAAACAGGGTGTTGGCAACGAACTTGAGAACGCGAAACGTGAGAAGGCCTACATCGAGTACAAACGGCAGATGGAAGAGCTCGTCTCGCGTGTCGCACACCTTGTAGGCATGGCGCAGCAATACTACTAAAAGATAAAGAAGTAAAAGAACAATGATGTAGAATGAACAAAGAAGCAACACTATGATAGACTTACAACTATCTTCACTTTTCATCAACCAGCTGCTCACGATGGGTCTCCCTGCAGTAGACCAGAGTCTGATGAAGCTGTTGGAGGCGATGGAGACCTTTCCCAAGTCCGCCGTCCTCTTCAATGCCGTGAGTATCGCAAAGACGCTCGGGCTGCTGCTTGCCCTTTGTATGGGCAGCTATGAGTGCTGGATGATGATGCTCGGTCGGCGTGGCATGGACGTGATGAAGCTCCTGCGCATCGCCGCCCTCTCCATCTGTATCACAACGAGCAGCTATATCTGTTCGGCTCTGAAAGCACCTGGCAAGGGACTTGAGACAACTGCTATGATGATGGCACAGGCCAAGAACCGTGAGGTCGCTGCGCTGGAGTTGAAAGTCGCCGAGAAACAAGCAGGCTACCTCAAACGCTTGCGAGAGGTGCAGGACAGTATCGAGACTGCCAAGCAGGTACAGGCCATTGGCGAGGATGCCCACTGGTGGGATCGTCTCATTTATAACATGGAGAACCTTGGCTCCACCATCAACAACTACGCCCAGCGTGCCGCCGTAGCCGCGGAGACGAAGGTCAGCGAGTGGATAAACGATGTGATAAGGTTCATCGGAGAGCTAATCTTCCAGATGTCATACTACGGCATGCTTGTCGCCCAACGCATTTTCCTGACCATCATGGCCACCTTTGCTCCAATTATGTTCGCCCTCAGTATCGTTCCGCCATGGAGCAATGCCTGGTCGCAGTGGATCAGCAAGTATCTGTCCCTGTCGCTATGGGGCTTCGTGGTGTATATGTGCCTTTATTATATCGATTTCATCCTGATGTACAACCTACGGGCAGACATCAAAGCATATGAATCGCTCTTGCAGGGAACGGTGAACTCGTGGGACCAGATAGGAGCGCTGGGCTTGCAGGGCATCGGCTCGAACTGTATGTACGCCATGGGCATGCTCGTGGGTGCCTACGTCCTCCGCTTCGTGCCCGAAGTCGCTTCTTGGCTCATCCCCGGTGGAATTAGCTCCAGTGCTGGAACGGCAGCCGGTTCTACGGCAACGACCATCGTACAGGGAGGCATCAGCCACGGCATCAGTGCCACGACAGCTACAATCGGTACAGCCGCCGCTGTCGCCACAGGTGGCGCGAGCCTTGCCGCTTCCGTGGCAGGTGCGGCACAGCAGTCCCGTAGTGATGGCGGTAGTAAGTTTGCACAAGCCTCCCGTACCGTCATGTCGCAGACTGGTCTCGGAGCCTCCTACATCCGTGGTGCGGATTCAGCCCGTAGTATGAATAATGTGGGCAAGTCCGACTCCAACTATAAACCGGGGGGAGCAGATGGAAAATAATTCCTAACTTCTAACTCTTATAAAGTTATGCTGATTCAATCCTTAGAACAAAAGACCCGGCTGGCACTGATGACCGTGCTGCTGACCGTCATCGGCAGCGTGGTTGTCTGTGGCCTGACCGTCTTCTACTGCACCCGTCTTGTTGCACAGGAGCGCAGCCAGATATACATCCTCGATGGTGACATTCCCTTCCTTGCCGAGAGAAGCATGCAGGAAGCCAATTTCGTGATGGAAGCCAAGGCGCACATCCAGCTCTTTCACCAGTACTTCTTCACCCTGCCTCCCGATGACGACTACATCAAGTGGTCGCTTGGTAAGGCTCTCTATATGGCGGACGGAACGGCCATGAAGCAGAAACAGGCGATGGAAGAGAACGGCTTTTATTCCGACATCATATCCAGCAGTGCTGTTTGTACCATCAAATGTGACTCCATCCAGTTCAACGAGCACGAGAGAAAGTTCAAGTACTTCGGCACGCAGCTCATCAAGCGCCGCAGCCGTGACCTCAAACGCTCTATCATCACCGTGGGCGAGATTGAGAATGTGCCCCGCACGCAGAACAATCCCCACGGACTGCTCATCACGAACTGGCGCACGCTCGAAAATAAAGACTTAGACTATTAGACCCTCCCTGACCTCCCTAAGAGGGAGGGGGAAAGCCCTCAGACAAATACCATTTATATGAAGATACTCAAACGAACCAAGGTCATGAAGGATGCTCACATCGCCCAGGGCATCCGCAGTTTCCTGTCGCACTTCAAAATCAGGGAGCGCATCGACAAGATGAATCTGTGGGCGGAGAAGCATAAGAAGCGTACCGTTGCCATCACCATCGGTGTTCTCACTCTGTCACTCATTTTTGGCAGTTGGCTGACATTCAGCTCTGACAGCAAGGAACAGAATCTCTTCGACGGCATGACGGACGTAAGGCCCGACTTTGAGGGCATGATACGCATACAGCAGTTGAAGAGCCTGCAGGTGGAACAGACCACCGACCTGACCAACCGGGGACAGCGACTCAAGCACGACCTCGACTCCCTCATCGCTCTTCCAGTAAAAAGCCATAAGGATTCCGTGAACATCATGGTCAAGTACCGTCAACTGGAGATTGTGGTGAACTACCTTGACAACAAGCATCCGAACAAGAACAACTAAAACACAGAACTATGAACCTAAATCTGAAGAAACTCAAGAAGGTGAACTTCCGGAAGCCCAAGTACATCTTTCCCCCTGTAATCATACTGCCCCTGCTCGGAGTCATCTACTATCTCATGGCAATGTTTGATGGCAAGGGAAAGACCGAAGCTGGAGTCGTGGTCACCGATTCCATCAACATGACCCTTCCCGATGCCCGCGGCGCTCAGATGGAGGGCAAGATGGCTGCCATGAACAAACGGTTCAGTGAGGGCGGGGCCTTCACTGCCGTCGGTGCACTCGGTGACGAGGTTGAAGAGAAGGACACCACTACCAGTGGCTATAACGCAAGCGAATGGAGTAAGATAGAAGCTGAGAACGCAGCCCGTGAGCGAGAGCGCAAGGCACAGGAAGAACTGCTCAAGAGCCAGCAGGAGAACATGCGCCGCATCAACGGTTACACCGGCTATAGCGGACGATCCCAGCAGGATGACCTCAATGACTATGCCCGTGAGTTGGAACGTATACAGAACCAAAGCATGGAGCGGCAGCGTAAGTACATGGCCGAGCAGGAACGCCGTGACAAGGCTGAGGAAGCCGAGGAGAGGCAGCGCCAGCAGGAGATGATTGATGCGCTCACTGGCAATACCCACAGGAAATCGAACAAGAAGGAAGAAAAGGCCGAGGTCGTGGAGAAAGTCAAGGAGGACAACTCTGAGCGGTTCAACACCGTGGCCACATCTGAGACTGTCGATGCTCCACTTATCCGTGCGATGATAGACCGAACTACGAAGGCACGCGAGGGCACCCGGCTCCGTTTCAAACTCCTCGATGACGTGACCGTGAAGGGCATCCGCCTGAAGAAAGGCTCCTATCTCTATGGTGTGGTGAGCGGCTTCGGCCAGCAGCGCGTGAAAGCCAATATCACGAGCATCCTGGTCGGTGGCAAGTTTATCAAGGTCGGCCTCAGTGTTTTCGACAACGACGGCATGGAGGGCTTCTACGTTCCCGAGTCCACCTTCCGTGAGATGGTGAGGGATGCGGGCAGTGCCGTGGCTAGCCAGCAGTTGCAGTTCGACACTGGCTCTTCGTCGGGCATCTCCCCGGAAATCATCGCCCTGCAAGCCTTACAGAACATGTATCAGAGTGCCAGCTCCGCCGTGTCGAACAACATCCGCAAGAACAAGGCGCGCATCAAGTACAACACTATTGTTTATCTCGTCAACACACAGCAAGAGTAAAAGCCCCCCCAGCCCCTCTCCCGTAGAGAGGGAAGCTAAATGTTTCAAGAAGTCAACAACCCTAAATGTACAACTAACATGAAGAAGAAACTTATCCTTTTCGCTCTGTCTGTCTTTTCCCTCTTGTCCGTCCATGCGGAGAGCAGCACGGGAGGCATCCAAGAAGCCAATGCCAAGGGCGACACTGTCCGCATCCGTTACATCCACAAGTTCACGTCTGATGATGAGCGCATCTTCGAGAGCAATCTCGGCAAGCCCACCGTTTTCGTCAATGACCAGGTGACCACGCACATCATCATGCCGGAGAACATCAAGCTCGTGGACATCTCTACCGACAAGCTCGTCGGCAATCAGTGCGCCGACAACATCGTGCGTCTCAAGCCGAAGTCCGTGCTGATGGACGGAGAACTCGGTGGCACTGTGACTATCATCGGCGAGCGGCACATCGCCCAACTCAACGTCATCTACACCAAGGGACCAAAGAAAGCCAACTCCGTCTATACCGTCACCCGTGAGGATATGCGTGATTATACCCATCCCGAGGTGAGCATGACTCAGGGTGACATGGCCCGTCTCTGCTGGTCCATCTACACAAGCCGCCGGAAGTTCTTCAACCTCCATTCAAAGCAGTACGGCATCCGTGTGCAGGTGAACAACATCTATACGGTCGGCGATTACTTCTTCATCGACTTTTCCTTGGAGAACAAAAGCAACATCAAGTACGATATTGCCGAGATCCGCGTCAAGCTGACGGACAAGAAAGAACTGAAGGCCACGAATTCACAGACCATCGAGCTCACGCCGGTGTATATGGTCAACCATGCCGACCACTTCACCAAATCCTACCGTAACGTCATCGTCCTCAAGAAGCTCACTTTCCCCGAAGAGAAGAAGCTGCGCCTTGAAATCACAGAGGACCAAATAAGCGGTCGTGTCAGTTATCTCGACATCAACTACCGTGACATCCTCAATGCAGATGGCTTCGCGCCTGAGCTGTTGAGCAATCTACACTGAGACTTCTCACAAAAAGGTATGTATGATTGAACGAACTCTCATAGTCTGTGAGAATCACTATAAGATGTCCTTTGCACCAGAACGACCATGCCGTGCCTCAAGAAGCGTCTGACATCAGTCCGTGCACAGACCATGAGATAGGCACCGCCGAAGGTAGCAAAGACGGGAAAGAGACTCACATCTCCCGGAATGGCAAATGGCAACAGACTGGTGGCTGCCAAAGGAGGCATGATGACATGAGTGACACGCATCACAGAGAAAGCAAGTGCCCATGTCAGCGGCATGACAATAGCCAGGGGCAGAGCCATGCTATCCATAAGTACCATCCGACCCACGACACCACAGCAGGATACAAGAAACAAGGTGGTGAGGACACGGCGCGGATGCCGGTGCATTTTGTCGCCAGGCTGGCAGAGGGTGACGAAGATAACAAGCAACGGGGGTGCGATAAGGGATCCTTGATGCAGGAACTCGGCACACAACATCAGTGGCAGGATGGCCGTTCCTATCAGCGTCCACTGACGTACCTGTACGGAAGTGATACCTCCAAGTCTTGGAATTTGTGGGGATGCCATGTCCTGGCACGAACTCCGGCTGATTCCTGCCGAGAGCAACACAATGAATGAAGACATCAGCAGGACACTCACCGGATAGGTCCACGACGTGATATGCAACACCACTGGCAGCAGACATGTAGCCAAGGTCGGAAAGAGAGTGGCATGGGCAAAGAGAAGGAGCATGGCGGTGAGAAGGAATCCGATTGTGAATGCGATGACGGGGTAACCTGCCAACCATATGACGAGACCTGTTCCCGTTAAGGCTGCTACAGTCAGGAATCCCGGTATCTGCCACGCGACTACCTTCCATGGCCGACGGTCCATGACCAACAGGCCTGTGGCCAAAGCTGCTGCAGGAGGATAAATGGCCGACCTGTCGTGCAGAAAATGGACCAACACGCCCATCAGTGCGATGGTGGTCAGTACCAACAAACATCTTACAGCATACATACCATTCCTTGTAATGACGCCACAAATTGATTTCATTTGCCTTGATTTCCTTTTCTTGTGCAAAGTTACTCAAAATGAATGAATAACGTTAACTGTCGCCCTCAAAGATTGCCAGCCTTCTAATATCTAATACCCGAATACTCATTTACTAACACTTAACCAATAATATCATCGTGGAAGAAACCCGTGAACAGCAACAGATGTACAACTTCTTCCGTTCGTGCATCTACCTTATTCTGATTGTTGAGATTGTGATGAACCTCCCCATCACCTCCGACAACCGCATGACCGCCTTCGTCCTTGAACTCTTCCACCGTTTCAAGGTCTTCGACAGCGTCCTCTCCTGTAAGGTTATGGAACTCATCTGCGTCAGTGTGACCTGCATTGGCACCAAGGCACGTAAGAGCCTGAAGTGGAACATGAAGACGATGGTCGTCTATCCGATGGTGGCCGGATGTACGATGACGCTGCTCTGCTTCGTCTTTCATAAAGGAGCATGGGACATCTATTTCTCCGGATTTCCGTTGAACCGCTGCCTCTACGCCCTTTGCTCTGTCATAGGCATCATGCTTATCCATCAGGGTCTCGACGCCATTGCCAAATACTTCAACACCAAGATTGGCGATGACAAATGGAACTTCGAAAACGAGAGTTTCGAGCAGAGCCGTAACAAGGAGGAGAACGAGTACAGTGTCAACATCCCCATGGTCTATTACTACAAGAAGAAGTTGAACCACGGTTGGATTAACATTATCGGCCCAAGGGGGATTGTCCGTGGCGGGCAGATGCCGCTGCCTAACCAAAGACAGTAACACATCTATAGAAAAAGAAGGGTATATCCCTTATTCCCTTCAGGCATGACCTGAAGGCTT
>NZ_JAMXSP010000032.1:0-28036 GCF_025457485.1 Hallella absiana | reverse complement strand
TGCTTGTTTTCTTTTTGCAACACTAAGATAAGTGAAAATTCTGACATGGCAAAATCCTGGGCAACTTTTTGTTGCTCAGGAACTTATAAATAAAGTTAAATTATAGTGTTGCGGAATTAAGGATCATCAATAGCAAATAATCATGAGTCTACAAGTACAAGGCTTGTTATACATCCATCCCAATAAAGACATACTGTTCCAAAACATTAGCTTCTCTGTATCTTCGGGTGACAAACGCGCCATTATAGGGAACAATGGCATAGGTAAATCGACACTTCTCAAGATATTGGCTGGCAGACTTGCTCCGTCGGCTGGCACTGTGCTGTGCGATGACCGTCTCTATCTGGTTCCTCAGCATTTCGGTCAATACAATGGTCAGACAGTGGCAGATGCATTAGGCCTTTCGGAAAAGCTTCAGGCATTGTATGCCATCTTGGGCGGACGAGGAACAGAGAATGACTTTACTGTTCTCAATGACGAATGGGACCTTGAGGAACAAATATCAGCAGCCTTCACTAAATGGGGCATAGACTATATTACTCCGGATATGTCACTGGCCTCACTTAGCGGAGGGGAGAAGACTAAGGTGTTTCTTGCAGGAATCGAGGTGTTCAAGCCTGATATGATTTTGATGGACGAGCCCACCAATCATTTAGACATGAAAGGACGGGCTCAGCTGTATGACTTTGTCCAAAAGACGAACAGCGCCATAGTCATTGTCAGTCACGACAGGGCTTTGCTGAACCTGATGCCGGGCATCTTTGAGATGTCATCCACTGGCATGCAGTTCTATCCAATGAACTACTCTCAATACAAGGAGACTGTTGATGCTGAGTATGCCGCTAAAGTCGCAAGTTTTCAGAACGAGCAGAAAGAACTGAAGAAAGCTGAGAAATTGGCACAGAAGACCATGGAACGGCAGCAGAAACATGCCTCAAGGGGAGAAAAGCACAGTGCAGGACAGGGCATTGCCCGCATAGCCATGGGGAACAGACGAGACAGTTCGGAAGCAGCAACCTCTCATCTAAACAAGGTGCAGCAGGAGAAACTGCAAAGGATGAGTCAGAAGGTACATGAGATACGGGCATCCATCAGCGATGACAAATCTGTGAAGATCAATATCAGCAATTCTGATATGCATGGAAGCAAACGGCTGATAGAAGCTGATGGCTTAACTTACAGATACGAAGGGCGGAATGTCTTATGGCAGGATGATCCATTGAGTTTTTCAATCTCAAGCGGCGAGCGGATTTGGCTTCAAGGTGATAACGGAACTGGCAAAACTACATTGCTCAAACTGATTGCAGGTTCCTTACAGCCCACCACTGGAAAGATATGGCGAAGAGGTTCATTGAATATCTTGTATCTCGACCAGGAGTATTCTTGTATTGACAATGACAAGACCGTTTATGGTCTGCTGGAAAGCTGCAACAGCAAGAAGCCCGAGCATGAACTGAAAATGCTTCTCAACCGCTTTATGTTTACAGCTCAGACGTGGGATAAGAAATGCGTATGCCTGAGTGGCGGCGAGCGGATGAAACTGGCCTTGTGCTGTCTGCTCATCGCAGAGAAGGCTCCGGATATCATCATCGCTGATGAGCCGACAAACAATATAGACATCTCCTGTATGGACATATTGGCTGATACGTTGAAGAATTATGTCGGGACATTGCTCATCGTCAGTCATGATGAACAGTTCATTCATGATATTGGCATCAAACGGATAATCAGTATTTCTTGAATCCCCTTTATGAACACTAAAGCAACGGCAAGAAAATATTAATTTTAGCTATCTTATTTCTCGTTGTCAAATGAATGTTGTAATTTTGACATTGATAAATAAAAGGATTACGAATATGTTGAAAGAAGTTAGCTATAAGGATCTGAAGTTCAATCCTTTCAGACTTATCGGTGATGAATGGATGCTGGTAACCGCCGGGAATGAGAAAGACGGCTGCAACACGATGACAGCCTCATGGGGCGGTATCGGATGTCTGTGGGGACACAACGATCCGGTGGCGACCATTTACCTCCGCCCGTCACGATACACAAAGGAGTTTGTTGACAAAGAGGATCATTTTACGCTCTGTGTCATGGATAAGTCGTTCAAGAAGCAGATGGCTTATATAGGCTCTGTGTCGGGCCGTGATGAGGACAAGATAGCAAAGACAGGTCTGACTCCAGTCTATGCCGATGGTACCACCTACTTTGAGCAGGCAAAGCTTGTGCTTGTATGTAGGAAAATGTATGCCCAGGAACTCAAGGAAGAGGATTTCTTCTATAAGGAGACTGTGGATCAGAGTTACCCTCAGAGAGATTTTCACACGATGTACATCGGCAAGATAGAGAAGGTGCTTGTCCGCGATGATGAATACCTCGGCTGAGAATTTGCTATGAGCAAAAAGACAGAATACAAGCAGAAGAATGAGCGGTTTATGCTTGATCTGATTCCATATTATGGTTACCTTTTAGTTCATGAATACCTCTATAAACTGTATTTTTAGACACGCCATATTCCTTGCAGACCTCTTTTACGCCGTGCCGACCCATATCCAATGCCATTTTAGCATAGAACAGCCGACGTTGCCTTTCATTGAGGTTCGCAATGCCTGGAAAATTCCTCTTTTTGTCGCAGTTGCTATGTCTAACGTTTCTTGTTTCCACGTTCCGGCTTGCGCCCTGCAAAGATAAGGAATTTTATCGATAATAAAGAAATTATTCATATAATAAAAGCCTACGTATCAGTTAATTAAACTAAATATACATTCTGAATATAATAAACAAAACAATTACTCAATATAAGATTATCAAATGTGATAAACTTTACCAAGTTATTTTTTGAAGATCACTAGAACAATTTAATAGGAGCATAACAGATAAATACGTTGCAATATGTAAACGCTTTTAATATTTGAATTTAGCCGTTTATGTAGAATGAAGGTGTGCAAACAAACAGACCCTGAAAAGGGTCTCACCCCCGTTAACCGCAATGTCAAAGACTTGCGGATGGCCAGATGACTCCTATACATCCGACCCCAACGGGGTCGAACCATATAATCTGTAGAAAGGTTCGACCTCCGTTGGGGTCGTGGATTGGGAAGGCACTTCGACCCGCACATTGTATCATGTGCGGTTACTTGAAGTTCGACTCCCGTTGGGGTCGATGGCTCGTCGTTATTCTGAATCTTAGCAAATCCTCTCTTTTTTAATGAACTGTGTGCTTGATCACTGAAAATAATCCTTATTTTTGCCACGAGAGTTTTACGAAAGATAAATAGATAAAGTATTGGAAAAGAAACATAACTGTCAGCAGTGCCCACTGAGGCGGCGATACGACCGTTCACCCAAGTCATTGTTGGGTCGTTTTTGGCGATGGCACATCAATTTCTGTCCGGGATGGAAAGCCTATTTCCTGTCGCTGAGCGAAGAGGAACGGCATGTATTGAGAAAGCAATACGCTTTTCATAAGCCTCAAATCCGCAACTAAGTCCTTCATCGTCCTATTTACGTGTACACGTTCTCTCATTACTGAATTATTAGATAAATTGAGGCTGAAATACCCACTTCTGCCTACAATACCCCCTTACCCCACAATGCGACTTGAGACAATACGCAGTATCATACCCATAAGTTGTAGTCGTCATCCAAAATCAGTCTGGAATACATCTGCGTAAGCATTATTACAGGTATAGATATTCAGCACATACCACCTTGATGTTCTGATCCATTTGGCTGGTACAGAGACAAATCTGAAGACAAACGCTTTTATGCGACTTGTTTTATTGGGTCCGAACCTCTTTACGTCAAGTCTTTGGATAATGACCTTGTAGAAGTTACGGATAAGTGCTGTAAGAAGAAGGAACACTGTGTTCTCTGCCATGAAGGATTTGGGCAATCTGGACCATCCGAAACCATTGTTCATGTCATCGAAGATGCGCTCCTTTCCTCCGCGGAGGTTATAGAACTCGACAATCTCTCTTACGGAAGGCTCGTAGTCGTTGGTCAGGATGCAGCGGTATGTGTATTCTCCTTCCCAGAGGTCAAGCTCACCGTCCATCCGTTTCCGCCTTTGAATCACAAGCCGGTATGTCTTGCCTTTCCACTTCTCTACAAGAATGGAATTCAGCTCAAACTCAATGCCGTTGATTTCTCCCCTCTTCCAGCCTCTGAGAGCGAAGAGGTCAATGTAGAGCGAACTACAGCGGTTGGCACGGATATAGAAGGTCTTGCAGTGGGTGGCAACCTCTTCCACGATCTCTTCAGAGCACGAGCCGCAATCAGCTCTGAAACGATTGATAACAAGATTGTTCTGTTCAAACCTTTCGAAGAATCTCTTCAGCGTGTCCTTCTGATGGAAACGGACGTTTGTGTTGCCGTCGCTGTTCTCAATGCCGACAATCAAATCTCCAATAACCGCCACACCTGGTCGATAACCAAGGAACTTCTTGTATGTATGCTTTGCATCATATTTCTCTGTTTCTATGAACTGGTGGTCGAAATCAACATCATACATCTCACCCTCTTTCAGCTGACCAGCTGCACACATACAATTGAGCAGTAAGGTATTGAGGGTGTCAGCCGTATTGAAATCGTAGTTCTTACCCGTATCTGACGTGTATGAAATGTTCTCCTGCGTCAGTTCCTTTATCGCTCTGAGGATAGTGTCAGAGCTGCAGGTACGAAGTGTCGGATGAAGCGAGAGATGGGGCATCAAATGAGTTGTGACATCCTCAATACATGAGCCGCCACAGAAGTAGATGCTCATGAGAGAACGGATGATTTCGCTGTATTGATAACCATACAGCCTGCATCTTAGACCGAGGGTTGTGTCAATTACATATGACAATGTGGAGTCAAATTGCTCCATCATTGCAAATATTCCTCCAAAAGGAGTGAGTTTCTCAGATTTTATTGCTTTCTTTGCCATGTCTGTCGGGTTTGATACATATTTTGATTTGCAACACTAAGATAGGTGAAAAATCTGACATGACAAAATCCTGAGCAACTTTTTGTTGCTCAGGTACTTAAAAAGTTATATTTATAATAGTGTTGCGGAATTAAGGATAGATATATTTGGAACAGAAAAATCCCATTTTGTGCTTTTTCTATTCAAATAATTACTACCTTTACAATCATCAAAAAAAGATATGGACAAGACAACGATTCTTTTCATCTGCCTGGGCAACATCTGCCGCTCTCCGGCGGCAAACGCCATCATGCAGAAATACGTTGACGACACAGGGCTGACGGACAAGTTCTACATCGACTCGGCTGGCATCGGCCCGTGGCATGTAGGCCAGCTGCCCGACAAGCGGATGCGACAGCATGGTGCATGACGCGGCTATCGCATTGACCACATCGCCCGTCAGTTCGACGCACGCCATGACTTTGCCGACTTCGACTACATCGTTGTTATGGACGACGAGAACTACCACAACATCTGCAGCAAAGCACACAGCGAGGCCGACCGCCGCAAGGTCATCCGCATGGCCAACTACTTCACAAAATACAAGGGGAGGACCTCCGTTCCCGACCCATATTATGGTGACGGTGAAGACTTCGAACTCGCCCTCGACCTCATCGAAGACGGTTGCAGTGGGATGCTACGCCAATGTGGAGTATGTGTATGAGCAAAATGAAAATAAATAGTCCAAAATTTGGGAAGTTGCAACGAAAAGATTATTTTTGCAAAATAGAAAGGTGAAAGAATATGGAAAAGATGAATACAAAAGAAGATTTCCTCAAACGCTTTGAGGCTGCCAAGCAGCGAAAGCATGAGATGGTGGAGAATATGAAGGAAGACATCACCGTGGAATATGAAAAAATTCATGGCGAGAAGCCGAAGTCATTCTTTGTTCTTTGACCCCATCCCTCTGATTATTCTCGAAATACGTTCTCTTTGCCATACAATTTCTGAAGATGACCAAGGTAATCCACATTAGGCGTTTCCCTTTCATGGGTGGCTTTTATGCCATCAACCTCTTTGGCATCATCTTCACCGTGCAGGAGCTCAATGCCGTGGAGCTCAACCACGAGCGTATCCACACCGCTCAGCAACGGGAGCTGCTCTACATCGGCTTCTATCTGTGGTATGTGCTCGAATGGCTCTTCCTGCTCGCCAAATACCGCAACGGCCTCAAAGCATACTTCCACATCCGCTTTGAGAAGGAGGCCTACAACCATCAGGACGACCTGGACTACCTGAGCAATCGGCAGCATTATCGCTACAGATGATTGCGACTACTACCCAAAAGAACCGAACCACTACCCCAAAAAAGAAATACAAGCCCTTGGGAGATTCCCATATTCCACAAGATATTTTTGCAGCATGCTGCAATTTTACCTTGCAAAGATAATAAAACGCTCTGAATTCTACTATGCCGACTTCGACTATATGATGGGCATGGACTGCGTGAACTATAGGCAATTGTATACTGCAACAGGTTTTTCCCCTATCCCTAAGATTGATGCCAAACGACAAGAACGGCAGCTCCAAACTCAAGGAAGATATATGATAAGACATATAGAATCCGTTTAAGTCATACACAATAAAAAAGAATAGGAAACGCTTGCTTATATCGAATTAAATGCCTAATTTTGCAGGAAAGCTACAAAAATTAGATATAAATATGGTTTTAAGGATAGAATTAAGCAATTTCTTCTCGATACGCGACCTGCTTAGCATCGACTTTAGGGCCGCAAATATCCACACACGGCTTGCCGGAGAACTCAGAGACAATGTGATGGAATGGAGCGGAATGAATGTGCTGAAGACAATCGGCTTGTTCGGCCCCAATGCCTCAGGCAAGTCCAATATTATCAAAGCAATTCGCTTCTGTTGGTCGCTGATATTGCATTCTATCGATAGCAATGTTGGCACAGTATTCGATTTCGCTCCCTTCAAATTCAATGGATATGACAATCAGCCAAGCAGCTTTCTCATAAACTTTGTCATTGACGGAATAGAGTACGAGTATTCCTTTACACTTACAAGGACGGCCATTCTTGACGAGGCTCTGTACTATTATCCCAAAGGGCGCAGAGCACGGGTCTTCACACGCCATGGTATTCAACCGCCAAAATATACATTCGGCGAAGGGCTTATCACTCGTCCGTTGGATGTGGTGACCAACACGTCAGACAAAAATCTTTTCCTCACACGTGCCAGTTCTATGAACCGTGAAATTGCACAAAGGGTGTACCGTTATTTTCTGGATGACCTCTTGCCTGGCATACAAACCAGTGACGTGCAGAGTAACACTGACAATTTCAATGCGTACAAACCGCTCATCCTTCGTGCATTGAGTATTTGCGACACCGACATAGTGGATATAAAGATAAACAAGGCTAATGGACATTTTGTCACTTATCATAAAGAAAATCCTTCATTGCCATTCGATCTGCTGACGGAGGAATCAGACGGAACCATAAAACTTTTCCGTATCTTGCTGAACCTGCTCGATGTTGTCAAACATGGCAAGACATTGCTTCTTGACGAGTTTGACAGCAGCCTGCACATACGTCTGGCTGACTTCATCATCGATTTGGTGCACGCCTCTAAAGCTTCTCAGCTTCTGTTCACCTCACACAGCACCAACTTAATAGACATCCACCGGTTTAGAAAAGACCAGATAGCATTCGTCAACAAAAGAAGCAATGCATCCACCGAAGTCTATTCTCTTTTCGATTATAAGGATTTTCGGGACAATATGGATGCGGAGAAAGCCTATATCCAAGGTCGCTTTGACGCAGTACCTTATGTAGAGTCCTCCGTCTCAGGTCTTAAAAGTTTACTAAAAGAGAAATAAAACATGGCTAGACGAAGAACTATCACACCGCCACGTAAGATGAAGCCTGCAATCCTCGTCGTCTGCGAGGGAGAGACGGAAGAAGCCTATCTTGATTTCTTGCGCCATCAATATCGCTGTCCTATCAAGATAGTGTCAAAGATTTTAGGTGACGACATAAACGAACGCCGGATAAAGTCGCTTCAAGACAGTATGAAAGTGTCAGGCAATGACATTGTTTATACCTTTCTCATGTACGACAGAGATGTGGCTGCCATGAATGATAAAATTGACAAATTGAGTGGTGTCAAACTATGTAGCAATCCATGCGTAGAACTATGGTTTCTATTGCATATTAGTGCGATACATTCACCATTGTCTACAAAGCAGTGTATTGAACATTTGAGGCAACATAATGTTTTTTGGGGCAATTATGAGAAGGCTTTCCTCTCCTTGAAGCAAAAGGAATGTTTATGGTCGAATCGGCTTACAGCGGTATCAAACGCTAAATTATTATTAGAAGGTAAGAATCCGTCTTCAACAGTGTATCGCCTGATAGAATTTTTGGAGACGAGACGCAAATGATTTTTTATAGAATCCAGAATATCTTCTAATGTATATTCAGAATTCTTGCGCAGCCCGTCAACAGGACCGGCTTCGCTCATTACTGCTTAGAAAGGAAGAGACGGAGCGGGACATTCAAAGACTTATGCGTAAGGTAGGTGGCGGAGAAAGTATCGGAGTCAACGAACTCGATACTTTCTCCGCCACGGGTCTTACGCACAGATGTCATTTTCAAGAAGATTAAGTCTCTCCCATCTGAGCCCCCATTTGCATTACCATCTGTCTGCCGACATCATTCAATCTCCAGCTCTTGCCGTCAAAGAGGAGGACTTTGCTCCCGTCTGGCATCTCACCATACAGCTTGTTATCCTCTATGGTAATGTTGGCACTCATCAGTTCCTTATATCCATGGCACATGGCGGCATAAGGTCGCAGGTGCATCATCATCTTCCGAGATTCGCAAATGTCCTTTCCGAGCATCCTATTGTAGTCCATCATCTGCTGCACAGTAGAGATGATGTCCTCCTCGAAGTAGATATAGGTAATGTCGAACTCGCCGAAGTCCATCACCTTGACATCATAGTCGCTGTTTTGAAGTACCTCCAGTCCGGCCTTTCCTATGAATATCCAACTGACCAAGTCTTCGCCATCCCATACGCACCCCGTCTGCCAGCCGAAGGCCTCGAAGATGCGGTCGGCATCCTTGTCGATGGCAGCCCAGCGATTGCCGCAGGGGAAGACGCGGATGGTCATGTCCTCAGGACGTTCCACCGCCTTCCGCAGAATGGCCACGATCTCCGCGTCCTGCTTCCGTGTTTCCATCAAGCGTTTCGGATTGACAGTCTTCTTCCAGTCCAAGAAAGTCTTTATCAGACCATCAGGTGCACCTTCAGCAATATCGTCCAAAATGCCCATAGGATTCTCATACATCACGGGTGCGTCCATATTGGTGAAAGCCAGTCCGAAGTCTTCCATCATCAGTCTCCACTGCCGGAACTGCTCCACAGTATTTGCAATCAGCAAAGCCTCGTAGCACCGTCTTACAGCTTCGTTCTTCAACTTCTTGGATTCTCCCTCATAGCATGTCAGAATGTCGAGGTAGTGTTTCTTGAGCGTGTTCACCCAAGCCAGGTTCGTGTCTCCCATAGTAAGTGTCTGTTGTTTGTGTTGTGTTTAGGTTCGAAGACAAGCCGCCATTGCCAGCATAAAGCTGGCAATGGGACCTGCCAAGATAGATGTTTACGGTATCGGCAGCTCAAAGGACTTGTACACCTGCTTGCCCTCCTTGTCGATGAAGCACCACCGCTCAGCCTTGTACGGAATACCATTCGCATCCACACACTGGTAGTCAATCTTCACCTTCCAACCGGAGAACTCGCCCTTGCGGCCACCGGCTGCGATGAGTGTCCTCAGTTCCGCCATGCTCCGCATCTGCCGCTCGGCGAGGCTGACCACGTAGTGGTCTGCCGGGTTGAAGCGGCTCATGTTCCCCGTGCGCCTCATGATGGTGTCCGTGACCACCTTCATGGTCTGCATCATCCCCATGACCTCCTTCTGGTTGAAATATCCCGTGCCGAACGCCGAGTCCGGCTCCGACACAGCCATCACCTGCAGCTGCTTGGGATAGTCCACGCTCAGCTCCAAGTTCTCTTTGGCCAGCTGTTTCATCTTCTCACTCGAGTTGCCGCACGAGACCATTAGTGCGGCAGCCGCCATCAGCATGATTACTTTCTTCATTGTCTTTTCAGGATTAGAGTCCATACTTGAGCGTATAGTGCGTGATGCTTCCTGAAGGCTTGAAGCGTATGCGCTTCGTTGCCGGGACGGTCATCATCTCCCCGGTCTGGGGATTGCGCACCTGCCGCTCGGCACATTTTCTTACATAGAATCTGCCGAAGTCAGGCAGGAACACCTCGCGGTCTTCCTTGAGGATGTCTGACACGGCACAGAGGAACGCCTCCACTGCCTTCTGCTCTTCCTTGACGGTGAGGTCGGCATTGATTGCCGCTTTCTTGATGATGTTCTTCTTGTTCATGTTTCGTTGGGTTAAGGTGAGACTTATGGTTATCAGTTATAAAGATTGAACTCCGGCACAATCTTCTTCCTGTCGTCCGAGAGCCGAAGATACGCCTTGGCCAGGGAGCCCTTGTCATCGAAGAGCAGCACCTCGTTCGATGTGATGCCATACTCCAGCAGCTCCTGCAACTCCTGCAGGGTGACGGCGTGGCCGCGGATATGCCGCCACAGCGAGAAGTGGAACGGCTCGCCTATCTGCTCGTGGTTGCTGCAGTTGAACGCTGTCGGGCTGACCAGCACATCCTCACCACACACCGGGCACTTGCCCACCACAGAGCTCAGCGACATGCCATAGACCTCGTTCTCCACAAGCACAGCCGAGAAGATGCGTCCCTGGCTGTTGTAGCATCCGTCGAGAATGACCGGCTTGCCGCTGAGATAGGCATCCACTTCGAACGGCTTGATGAAGCGGTGGCTGAGGATGCCGTTGCAGTGGAAGGTGCAGGGCGACTGTTTGTCGAAACAATGCTCGCAGAAGTAGCCCTTGCGTGTGACGACCACCCGGCCGCCGCAATGAGGGCAGCGGTGCTCCAGATAGATGCGGTCAGACACCACCTCCACCTCTCCGCCACGGCTCTCAAGGTGTGCGAGATACTGTTTTCCCTTGTTGTCCTTGAAGGTCATGACGTGGCTTGCGCCCGTGTCCTTGAGTTCCTTGATGATGTCATCCGAGAGAACGACACCACGAATTTTCTTTTTGTTTTCCAATGCGATTGTTGTCATAGTTGTTTTGATAAAAGGTTGAACATTAAATAGTTTTGTTGGTTAGTTGAAGTTTTTTATTAGTTGAATAAAAGAGGCTGAGGAAAGGCTCAGAGATAATTCCATTCCCATATCAATCCCTCTACTATGTACTTGCCCGACATCACTGTCGCCCATCCTTCCGGGTCAAGGCCGTACCAAAGGTCGTTCCATGACAGTGTGCGGATCTGCCATGCCAGCAGCCACAAGTCCGTGTTGATGGTCTCCAAGCGAGTGACAACCTCGTTGGCTATATAATACCGTTCCGCCGAGTTGAGCAGGTTGACCTTGTGCTTCTCTGTCTTGCCGTCGGCGTTGGTGACATCGTACGAGCCGCTTGTGACCAGTTGCTTCATGAACGGGAAGAGCGTTATCATCTGCGTAGTGGCATCCGCAAGCTCATCAGACACCATCAGTGCGATGGCTGTTCCCTTGAGGTGTCCAGGCAAGGACTTTCTGAGCAATGACATGTTGTTCGGTATCTCCACGGCAACGAGCTCGGCTGCACGCTTGATCTGATAGATGTTCTGCATGGCACCTTGTGCGTTTTGCAGGTATTCCAGCATCTTCTTCTCCAACTGGTGCATGCGCTCCATAGCCGCCGTCACCGCCACCTCCGTAGCAATGATTTCCTTCTGCGTCTTGTCACGCGTCTTGAAAATTTTCTTGAGAATCTCCGTCTGCGTAGCCACCGCTGCCGTGAGTGTCGGGTCGGTCTGCTGGGCGAAGCCGCAGACGGAGCCGGACATGGCAAGCAACAGGCAAAGAATTTTTCTTTTCATGGTTCTTCGTTTGTTTGGGCCACGGTCGTTGCCGACGGTACGGACTTGAAAAGTTGGTGCCGGAGGTGACGCACCGTGGCCTCGTTAATACTTCCCTTTCGTTGGTTTTCACATCTTAAAACCGCTTCTGCACTCATTCCGCTCGCGCAACTCCGTCCTTATCCTTGCGAGATTCTCGTCCCGCTGGAACTTTGTCTTGAGCTGCAGCGCCTCCAAGGGCATGCCACGCACAACGTCGTTCCAGTCCTTGTAGTTCACAGGTGGCTTGCGGACTTCGATACGGTCTGACAGCTTTACATGTTTGGCCAACTCTTCAACAGAGGCTTTCCCCATCGGCATGTCAAAGGCTTTCCCGTCCATCTCAAGTCGGAGATTGTCTCCCATCTGAGTTACAGTGAGCCGCTTGCCATCGAGCAGAGCCGCCATCCTCATGCCGTAGATGCGTCCGGGTAGATCATTGTCGAAGCAGTCCACAGCCTTCGCCATATTGTAGTGGCGCATCAGCCCCGACACCTGTACGTTGGACAGCGCACCACCGACAGAGACAAATGCTGAGTGCGTGAGGTCAATCTTTCCTTGGTTCGCCTGATAGAACGCCATAGCGTCGTAGGCAGATTCGGCAAAGAACACATACCTGACCATCTGGGGATTGTTCAATGCCGAGTGGATGCCAGCCGTCCATACCGCCGTGGTCGAGTTCGTCCCTGCCGCCTTGCCTTTGAAACCACGGTCGCCCCGCAGCTCATATCCTGCCAAGTCGGAACTGAAGCGCGGCTCGCGGTAAGGAAAGCCGATCATCGGTAGGCCGTTCTTGTTCTTCTGGTCAGTGACGATGGCGATGTGCCGCTCGAACAACTGCACCGTCTCATGACTGATGCCACGCTCCTCAAAGATACCCATGGCATAGTCCATGTTCCTTGACAGAGGTTGGGAAGTGTATCGCTTAGGATTGAACACTGTGTTTAGACTGCCCAGTCCACCACTATACCCACGGTCGTGGTTGTCCACGAGTGGCATGTTGGCAAAGTCTGCCATCACCTTACCGATGACCTCCCACTGGTTCCTGCCATAAATGTTGAAGCGGCCCAGGTTCTCACCGATGAAGTCCACCACGTCACCGCGCTTTCCCGAATTGCGGTGGAAGTACTTCTGCCGTTCCTTCTCCTGCGGATGTGAGATGACGATGGTGTCGAGCTTCTCTCCCTTGCCGTCGGGCAGAATAAGTTCGATGTACCGTCCCACGCCCGCCTGTCTGTTGAGCTTGTAGCCGAGAGAGAAGGCAACGTCGTCGATGCCCACCCTCGGCTTCATCTCCTGAAAAGATACGTAAGACATAGGCTTGTAGTTTGAAGGTTTATAATTGGTCTGCTTGTAAAAGCAGCTTGCATAGAACATTTAATGTAAGCATGTAATACTCACAATTTCAATCCTTTATTCTCGTTGTTCTGTTGCTTCTGCTCACGTATCTCACGCACTTCTCCAGCAAACTTCCTTGCCACGGTGTCGTGGAGCATCTGGTCTTTCAGCGCACCCGTGGGCATCATCTCATATCTGATACCCGTAATCTTGCTGATGGGCTTCATACCGAGGTCCTGCCCCTCAAAGGTAGCACGCACCGCATAGCCACCGTCCAATCGATTGTAGATGGAGGCACTGTCGAACTTTGCCGAGAGCGCGATGTCGTGCGGCTGCTGCCACTCCTGCTTGGCGATGTTGGCCTGCAGGTCCACCTTACTCATGTTGGAAGAGAGTATCGGACGCTCGCCAAGGGCAATCTTCTGTTCGTCAATCTTCTCTAAGATCATCTTCGATGCCTTGTTCACGTCCGCCATGACCGAGACGATAAACTTCGGCTCCTCTCTCAGAGCGTTAATCCATCCGTCCATATAGGCAGCATTGTTGTTAAGGATACGCTTGTCGAAGCCCAAGGTGTTGCCCACCATGGCGGCTGTTAGCTCAGCAACCAGTTCTTCCTTGGCATACTTCGCATCACCGAACTTCGCACCCTTGTCACGGTTTAGTCGGTTGGCAGTACCAGTAGAGTGCGTCATCTCATGGAGTGCTGATGAATAATATTCCATACCATCCTTGAAGATTTCCTCGGCGTTCTTGCCAATATTGAATTGCTCCTTCATGGGGATGATGACCATATCTCGTGCCGGAGAGTAGTAAGCCCCGTCCACAATGCGGTCGTTCTGTACACGGCATATCCACTCCTGCCGCTCGAACATACGGTCAAGAGCGCGGTTCTCGTACATGCCCTGCGTGTCACGCAACTGCGGGCCTTTGAAACGGTCAACGATGGCATCGTACTTCTCCTTGTTAACCTCTTCCAGATTGGTTTGGTCAACGTTGAATACGGAGAAGGCCCGGAGGAACGGGCGTACCTCGCATTTCGCCTGTTCGCCACGGCTCATCTGCTTGTAGTCCGACTCGGCAACCCGCTTGCCACGCTCGTCCTTGATATTGAGGTCCCAGTAGATGACCGGCATCGACTGCGCCCCTTTCTTAATACGGAGATTCTCCTTCTGCGCCTGCATGAAGGTCATATACACCGGAGTGCGGTAAGCATTCATTGCCGTGTCCATCTGCAGGAAGAAAGAGTTCGTACCCGAGTAGTTGCGGCCGCTGAGGTTCTGCGGCATGCCGAGCATCGTACCCTTTCCGTTCGTCCATCCCTGCCGCCAATCGGAAGCCTTCATCGACTGCATACGCTCGACCATCATCTCAGTGAATTTCTCCACAGCTTTCTCTCCGCCGGACTTGAAGTCCTTTGTCGACTTTTCTTTTTTGTCTTGCATAGTGTCTGTGTTGTCAGGTTAGTGAAGAGAGCCCCGGCACCATCCTCGCATGGAGGTGCCATCGGGGGCTCTTGGTTAAGTTTTTTGGGGTTTAGATTAGAATTGGTTGTTGAAGATATTCAACTAAACCGTTACCAATTCCGGCTCGTCGCCATAGAGTTTCTCTTCCGTCTGCTCCAGATAGAGCTCGGCATTGTTGTCATCGGGCTCCACGCCGTGGTCATCGCACCACTGGATGTAGGGTGCTGCGTGCTCACTGCGGAGGGCAAGCTCACACCATCCAATCTTGCCGTTCTGCTTTAGCTGTACGAGGGTATCAAAAGATTCATTGTTCATAGTCGTGTTGTGTTGTTAAGGTTAGGGAAATGTTCGTGTTTTCTTGTATTGTTTCCGTCTGTCTTCTGATTGCCAGTATCAGACTTTCATGGCAGATCTCTGTGTCTGCTTCTCAGCCGCCATTGACTTGATTTCAGTGTTCAGGTATCGGGCGGCCAGCTGCTCCTTGGTGGCAGTCTTCATTGTGAAGAGCGACTGCTTGTCGTGCCAAGAAAGCACAGCCTTGCTCGTTACACCCTTGTCGCCGAGGTCAGCTGATACCGTCCAGTCACCCTGCTGGCTCTTGGCAATACGCACCTCCTTGACACCGGCATTCTCAGGCAGGCGAAACTGGTTGTAGAAGGAAGCGAGGTGCAGCTGCTCCCCGAAGTTCTTCTCCACGAGCTTGGAAGGTGTTGTCACGCGGTCAAAGTAAGCGTTCAAGTCCTCCTTTGACATTGTGCGCGACATCTTCTGCTCGCCCACCTGCGTGTAGAGTTTGTACTTGCCCACATCCTGACGCTGCTCGTCATGCTCCTTATAGACCACCATCTTCTCGATGACGCGTCCGTCTGAGAGCTTGTTGTCTGCCTTGTACTCCTCCGGCGTGACTTTCTTGGCCAGCTTAGTGGGATAATAAGTCTGCATGAGACTCTCCACATTAGTAGTTCGCTCTTGGTATGCCTTGACATCCTCCGGCTTCATGAGTTGCGGACGAAGCTGCTGACCATCGAGACGGGCGGTAAAGTACCACTTGTTGGGGTCTTGGTTGCTTTGGAAGGCGTGTCCGTGAGAAACTTTCTCGCCATTGACGGTCACCATCTGCGGCTCACGTGGCTTGTGGACCTTTTGGCCAGTGGACTGCTCCGCTGATTTCTCTACGGCCTTATCCTCTTTCTTGGTCTCAGCCTTCATCTCGGTGTTGTCAACCTTGGCATCCTTAGCCTTGGTCTTCTTCTTTTCAGTTTTCTTTTCCATCGTATCGGTTTGAGTTTGGTTCTTGGTTTGGTTTATAGTTTGCTTCCTGCCCAGCTCCTGCATATCAGCAATCGCTACACGATTGCCAGCCTGGATGAGTCTTGGCAAGTAAACGTCGAGCGCATGATGAGGAAACTCCGCTATCAGCTCACCGTCCTTCTTGAATTTTGGCTTCTGTGCCGGGATCTGCAGCGTGTCGGACACCTTCCGTGCATCCTCATTCAGCGAGCGGTAGAAGTCACCGTTGCGCATAAGGATCAGTGCGTCGGGATGCTTGCTCTTGAGTCGCTGATACACCGCCAATGGTGTGTCGGTCTTGTTCTTCACCTGCTTCTTCGTGGAGTTGGCAGATTGCTTCATGTCAGAAGGCTGTTCTTGCATTTTCTTTTCCATGTTGGTAGCGAGTTGGTTAAACTGGTAGTTCTTGTTGGTCAGATGGTTCTTGGTATGTCCGAGGACGGCGAGCATGGTATTCGGATGACCCACGGCCTTAATGGCGGCACCTGCGGTATAGCCGGTGTCCAGCACGTTGTCTATTACTATTGGTGTGAACTGCTCCGGCACTTGTCTGTACAGATTGAGTTTCAGGTATATGCCCTCCGGCTTGAGGTCATTCTTCTTGGCATAGTGCAGCGGCATGTGCGGCCGGCAGGAAAGGATGTCCCACGTCGGGATGCCCGTCCTTCGGGAAATCTCATTGGCGAGCGTCTTTGTATAAACAGCCCTGCCATGGTGGTTCGGTATAGGCACCAGCACGCAGTTGTGTCCAGCCGCCATCTCCCTTATTCCGTCCGCCATCATCTCCGCAGCCTTGCAGATACTTGCGTAGTCACCGTCCTTGAGCCCGTGCGCCAGCTGACGCACTTTCGGATATGGAGCTACGGAGGTGAACGTACATTCTTGCTTGTTTGACATGATGATAGGTTAGGTCTTAGGCTCATAGGTTTGTAGTTGAAGAGGATTAGGGACTAAGGTTTACATGGACAGGCCTTTCTTCTTCTCCTCTTTTTTGTCAATCTTTTCCCTCTCGGTCATCTGGACACTCTCCTTGTGGCGCAGCCTGTCAACTACCTGCTTGTATTCCCACCGGTTCTCGTCCGTCTGAACGTAGCCCATGTAGCCCTCGTGCGCGTCATCATAGCGGATGGCCTGCTGGCGTTTCCATTCCTCCATGTCTCCACGCATGACCTTGAAGCCCTGCGGCTCACGGAGGTCAACGCCCACGGTCACTTTCTGGTCACCGACCTCCAGCTCCACCGGCTTGCCCATAGCGGCAGCTTCCTTCTGTCCCCATCCGAGGCCAATGTCCTTGATTTTCTCCATCTCTGCAAGCTTTTCATCAAATTTAACACTTGCCACATCACGGCGCATCAGGGAGTTGGTCTCCTTGTCCAGCTGCACGTACCGCATCTTACGGTTGTCGCCCTCCTGGAACTCCTTGCGGATGACCTCACCACGGCGCACACGCTCCAGCTCGGAGTCAGTGAGACGCAGCTTGTTGTCAATCTCCTTATGCACTTGATACGCAATTAGTTGCAGATTGTTGTTCTTGTCTCTTACAAGCTGAATTTTCATTGGTACGGATACGCTGGAATTGTCTCCGATGGGCACGTTGACACGCATCAGCGGAGAGATGTGACCGCTGAGGATCGGGTCGCGGAGTTCCTTGGGCATTTTCTCCAAATCCTTTGGGAAAATACCGATTTTAGCAAACTTCTCGAATGGTACAGGTTCTTCTTTCATAGTCTTACGGTTTGGTTATTCTGTTGGTTAGTACTATCTTTGCACAAAATCTATGTAACACACAAACACATACTACTGCCATGAGACAATCAATAATGTGCCTTGCCGTCATGCTGCTGTCCTTTGGGTGCCTGCATGTATCGGCGCAGTTCCACACGATTCAGTCCGTCGGCCCTGATGCCGACACGTTATTTATTTCCACGGACCCATACGTCCGTGATGTAATTTCTGGGATGAAGGAGAAGGAATCACCTGAGAAGAAAAGTCTCCTTCAGCTTTTCTGTTTTGGTTTGACCGCTGCAAAGATAGGCAAACATCAGTCTAGAACCAAAAAAACAGAGGATTTTCTTCAAAAAAATAGCAAAAAAAGTTTTGAGGAAAATGAAAGTCCAATGCAAATTCAGTCTAAAAAAACGCTTTTAAGCCCCTCGGACAGCATGATTTTTCACATCATCAAGAACCGCCTAACTGTCTGTATGCCATTGGATTTAGTGAATGTCAACTCGCCCTATGGCTACCGCTCAGACCCCTTCACCAAGTGCCGGAAGTTCCATGATGGAGCTGATTTGCAAGGTGGCCACGATGTCGTCTACTCCATGTTGCCGGGAATCGTGGTCAAGGCAGCGCACGGCAATACCGGCTACGGCAACTATGTCATCCTTGACCACGGCACCATGCGATGCCTCTATGGTCATCTTAGTGAGATCTATGTCCAACAGGGCATGGCGGTACTGGCCGGGACCATCGTCGGGCGAGTCGGCTCCAGCGGACGCAGCACCGGCAATCACCTGCACATCCGCCTTCAGCGTTTGGACGGCAACGGCAGATGGCAAAGCACCGACCCGTTGCCACTGCTGCGCGCACTCCATGAAAAGGTCATTGAATGCGACAGACAGCTGGCACAGCTGAGCGGAATGGAAAGCAAGAAATCACAAAGAGACGAGCTCACTATTGCCAACCTCTATGCCGCCCTCCAACGACATGGCATCAAATACCCGAAAATCGTCCTTGCCCAGGCTATTCTTGAAACTGGCACATTCAAGTCGCGTCTCTGCCGTGAGGGCAACAACCTCTTCGGCCTAAGGCATTCCAAGGGCTACTACACCTTCAACCACTGGGAAGAGTCCGTGATAGCCTACCGCGACTGGGTGCAGTACAAGCATCGGGACGGTGAGGGCTACTATACCTTCCTCAAGCGCATCGGCTATGCCAGTGCCAAGGACTATATATATAAGGTGAGGAAGATTGCCGACCGGTTATAAGGACATCCAAAAATCAAAAGCCTGATCCAGTTTGCATCACATACTATGTCTGTTCTTATATGTGTCATTCTACATTCTGGTTTTATTAGAAATTCACTGTAATAATCCGAAAATCACTTTTCAAAAAGTTATTTTTGCCTCAAAATTCGCTTTTTCAAAAGCTATTTTGTATCTTTGCACATCATCAATTATCTTTGACTATGGAGCAACAAGACATTTTCCCACTTCTGACCGTCTATCATCGCCGGCTGGCCATGACAAGTCTGCGCTTTACCCGTTTCCTGCATGACAGGATCAACTGGAAGTCGAGGCTGATAGGTATCCGCGGTTCACGCGGCGCCGGCAAGACCACGCTGCTGCTGCAACACATCAAAAAGACCTTTGACAACATCGACGACGCATTGTGGATCTCGTTGGACAATATTTGGTTCAAGACGCACAGCCTGACGGAACTCGTGGAGTATCTCTACAGCCACGGACTGAGATACATCTTTGTGGACGAGGTGCACAAGTATCCGGACTGGGCCATCGTGTTGAAGAATCTCTATGACAGCTATCCCGATCTGAACATCGTTTATACGGGGTCGTCAATGCTGGAGATAGACAATTCCAAGACCGACCTGTCCCGTCGCCAGTCACTCTACACCCTGCACGTGATGTCGTTTCGGGAATACCTTGCCTTCACGAATGTCATAGACGTGCCGCCAATCTCGTTGGAAGAACTGTTGGAGCGCCACGTTGCCATTGCCATGAACCTGACAGCCAAGGTAAAGGTGCTCAAGGCATTCAATGAATATCTGGCCAAGGGCTGCTATCCCTTCTTTTTGGAAGCGGGCGAGGATTACGAGATGCGGCTTGCCGCAGTGGCCTCACTGGTGATAGAAAGCGACATGCCGGCCGTTGAGAAAGTCTCCTATGCCACCATAGAGAAGACCAAAAAACTGCTGGCCATCATTGCCCAGAGCGTGCCACTCGTACCGAACGTCAGCAAACTGGGACAGGCGCTCGAAACGACCCGCGACAGTTGCCTGAAGATGCTGTACACGCTCGACAAGGCGCAAATCATATCCCTGCTGACCAAGGTCACGAAAAACTACAAGCACCTCTCCTCACCCGAGAAGATATACTTGGGCAACACCAACCTCATGGCGGCCTTGGGGACAAACACAAACATTGGAACCACGCGCGAGACATTTTTCAACAACCAACTACAGGCGGTGGCCGATGTCACCATGCCGCAGAAGGGCGATTTCCTCATCAATGGCAAGTATCTCTTTGAGGTAGGCGGCTCCGGCAAGACCTTCGACCAAATCAAGGACGAGCCCGACAGCTACCTTGCCATCGATGACATCGAGACGGGTGCCGGCCACAGAATTCCCCTTTGGATGTTCGGCTTGCTGTATTGACAGATGTGCCCTCTTTGCTTGATTGACATTAACCCAGATCAAAGGCATTCTACAGTCCGCAATGAATAGGTCGTAGAATGCCTTTGTTGATACTACTCCAAGCCTTCTCATACCTCACAACCTCAGAAATTACAGTGCGGCAACGTCTAACTGTGGACATTTGTAACAGATTGGCTGGCAATTTCTTAAAAAACGTAGAAAAGTTGCACAAAATCAGCTTCTTTTGCTCATTTTTCATGCCGATACTTGCGTCAATCAGGATTTGTCCTTATCTTTGCCATCGAAAACAGCCGACCATTCATCGGTCATGCTTGTCAAGGGCCAAGCTCCTCTTCATAACCGGCCTGCCAAAAAGGAGCACGTCTATTTTTTCGTCACACATGAATGAGCCCCTCGGTGTATTGGCACCCTTGGCAGTTGTGGCTACCCGAAACAAGTATCACCAACATTGAAAACCGATGAGTATAGCAACATTCAATTTCAACAAGCCCAAGAAGAAGGGCAACAAGATTATCGCCTTTGCCAACCAGAAGGGCGGTGTGGGCAAGACCACCAACTGCGTCATGTTCTCCGACTACCTTGCTGAACTGGGCTTACGTTTCGTCCTCTTCGACACCGACCCTCAGCAGAGTATCGTCAAAAAGCGCAAGCAGGAGCGCGAGGAATTCCCCGACATCGAGATACCCTATCAGGTAGTTTCTTACCTTGATTTGAGCAGCCAGGAAAGTACGATGGAGCTGATTGCCAACATGCGCGATGAGGACTTCGACTTCGTCATCGACACCCCGGGCAGTCTTGCCCACCAGGGCAGCCTTGCCCTGCTTACCAGCTGTGATGCCCTCATTATCCCGTTTCAGTACGAGAAGACCTGCGTGAACTCCACCGACTCCTTCCTCAATGTACTTGCGTCAACCTGCAAGAAGGCAAACAAAGACCTTCCGCCTCTCTACTTTCTGCCTAACCAGATCAACCGACGTTGGGGCAACAAAAAGGAGCTTGAGGAACGCGAGCGCCTGAACCAGCAGTACTGCAGTATAGGCACTGTGCTGCCGATGATACCCGCCGGTGTGGAGATGCAGCGCTACAGCAGTCTGTACATCACGCCACGACAGACTGAGATCGTAAAGCCATGCTACAATTCCCTTTGGGAAAGCATCTATAATGAGAAGAAGAAAGCCGTATGACTGCCCAAGTGCCTCCATCGGTTGACTTCGGGGATATCAATGATCTTCTCCGGCAGGCCAATGGCGATAGTACCGAGACTTTCGTCTGGAAAAGCAAGAGGCAGCAGGTAAAGGAACGATCGGGTAGTGGGGAGGAAGATAATCATGAACCGACCCACTGCACAAGCAAAGAAAATAAGGAAGAGAAGGGGCCGGGAGCTGTCTCCAAGCCCGCAAGGCAAAAGGAAAAGGCCAAAAGAAAAGCGCAAAAGCCGGAAACCGACAATGAAAATAAAGGAGACCATGCTCCCCGCCCTTCTTTCCTACAAACATCACCATCAGACCAAACGAAAAGTAAAGCCACGGACAAAGGAAGATCTCGTCATGATTATTCGGACTGTGGCCATGAGGCATTCGTGGAGTCGGTCAAGGCGTTTGACTACCATCAGGAAACCTTCCACCGCCATGTAGTGATTCTACCAGACAGGCTCTACAACAACCTGCTTGCCTGTTATGGTGAACGTAGCCTCTCAGCTGTCCTCTGTGTCTTAGCCCGGTTGCATGTGGAGCGAAACAAGGAAGCCATGAGACAGATGCTCACAGACCGTATTGACCTTTACTGAGTAACCTTTTATCAAGACCATTTCCCTATGACAAACGACAAAGAAGTACATTACAAGCGATGGACCGTCGAGGATGACAATTTTCTCATGGAGCGGTACTACTCGGAACGGCTTATAGACTTAGCCCGTCAGTTGGGCTGCAGCAGGTCGACCGTCACCCACCATGCACGAAGGCTCGGCCTTTGGAAAGGCAATACGGCCGAGCGCAACCGTGACGCGATAGCTCTGGTGGAGATGGAACATGATAACCTCACTTACAAGGAACTGGCCCAGCAGACGGGGATGACGATCAAAACAGTCTGTCGTTATGCCCGTATGCGTGGGCTGCGCCGCAGCAACGAGCAGTGGCGTGCCAACCTCAGCCGCAAGCGCAAGGAACTCTATGGCAGGGAACGGGCACGCATAACCTTCGGCCTTGAGCAGCGGACAAAGTTGAAAGTTTTTAGCAACCCCAAGAGAACCCGTCTTCTTGCCAAACTTCGGCAATTCGGCTACAGAATCTCCGAAGAGGATCCCAACGTCCTCTATTACCCCGACAGCCAGTGCCGCCATCCCATCCGTGAGCAGCACGGCATGGCCATGGGTCTGAGATTCGAGCCTTTGCCAACCCCGATGACAGAGAGTACGGACTTTGCTGAGAGCTGCTGAGTCATCATCACCAAAAAGAAACAATCATTTGTTAACAACATTACAACACTAACACAACGAACTATGCGAATCACAGGAAAGATCACCCGCGTATTGCCTCCTAAGTCAGGCACCACGAAGAAAGGCGGCACATGGACCGCCCAGCAGTATGTCCTTGAGACCGGCGATGCCGACAACTCCGCCATCCTCCTGGATGTGTTCGGACAGAAAGAGATTGACGAGTTTGCCATCACCGAGGGCGAGACCCTGACCGTCACCTTCGTTCCCAAAATCAGCGATTACGGCGAGCGCGTCTTCGGCCGCAATACTGTCACGGCGGTTGAGCGTCCGCAAAGCGACGGACTAATGGAGTGAGCCTATGGAATTCAGTACGATAGCCTTTGTCTTGTTGGGCGTTGGCCTTCCTGTCTTCTATCTGGCCATGATCATCCACGACATCTATTTCGTCAAGGATGCCGAAGAGCTCATGCCCAAGCCGGAGGAGGTGGAAGTAGACATCTCGGACGAGGCCGGGCAGTTCCAGCCCATTCTCATCGACAAGGATGCTGCACAAAAGACTGCTAAGCCCATACAGGTAGTAAAGGCGGAACAACCCCAACAGACGAACACAGCGGAACAACTCAAAGAAACTAACACAAATGACCAGCCCATAGTGTCCGCACCAATGAAAAAAGACAAGGAAAAGGCTGAGGACAAGGAGAAAAGCAAAGACAAGGAAAAATCAGATGAAGACGACAACGACAAGACCATAGCATCCTCCGCCCAAGCCTGCTGCTATGTCTCAGAGCCTGTAGTTGCTGACAAAGAGGCACGCAAGCGCATCCAAGAACTGGTGCGCATCAGGCGACAGCAGATCCATTCCGAGGAACTGGCAGCAGCCAAGGAAAAGAGCAACCAACAGCCGGAGGTTATCGTTGAGACGCAAGAACACAGGCCAGAAGATGCTTCCACTTCCATTTCTGCTTCCCCTGTCGTTTATGTCTCGGCTGATGATGAAGAGACTCCCAAACCTAAATCATCCAAGTCCAAGCAGATCCAAAAGCAGCGTCCCATTCCGGCCTACTTCTATTACAAGACAAAAGTCGTGGCACAGGACACCGTCTATTGCGGTGGTCAGACTGCCGAGAAACTCAGTGAGGAAGTCAAGCGGGTTTCTGCCGATAAGGTGGAGATGATTACCAAGATGATTGATTCCGAATGGGAAGAGACGGATGCCAAGCCGCGAGAACTTGACGAGGACGAGAAGATAGCCATCGAGATGGCGAAGCAACGAAGTCCGAAGCATGATGTCCCCACCGTCAACTTCTGATTCAATGACTTTGAGGAAAGACTAACCCAAACCTATTCAAACCTTAACCAAAAGACAACACCCATAAGACAGCCAAGGAAGAGAGCTGCGCCCGTCACGGGGCAAGGGGCTCAGACGGCCGCGTCCTGCGGCACTCACCCATCTTCCGCTATTTGTAAATATGGTCTTTAAATTGTAACGTAAACTATGAACCCAACCTATGTTACAGAACAGTTTAAGAACCATCAAGACCGCTTGCATGAGCGCATGCAAGCACCTGCCCAAGAAACGTCTTGCAGCATTCGCCGCAATGTTCCTTTTCTGCGCCGTCGCCACCTTCGCCCAGAGCGCGGGTGCCGGAGGCTTCCAGAAGGCCATCACCGAGGTATCAGGCTACCAAGTTCCCGTTGGCAACCTGATGAAGGCCATCGCCGCAGTGATTGCGTTGGTGGGCGCATTCAACGTCTATTTCAAGATGAGCAATGGTGACCAGGATGTCAAGAAGACCATCATGCTTACCATTGGCGGATGTGTCGCATTTATCGCTATGTCAGAGGCTTTACCTCTGTTCTTCAAGTAGAACATTAAGCCGTGAGGCTCCGGTTTTCACTTTGATATGAGAAGGTTACGTACAATCCGAGAGAAAATGTTTTTCATAGTATAGAAGTGATAATCGACCGCAAGAAGTGATCTCGCAGTTCCCCGGAACTGTGTAACGGGCACTAAGGTGCGGGGAGGCCGAAGCGTCGGCTCCCACACCTTTTTACTTAGAAAATCCGACAACCGAAATATACTCTCATGCAAGCACAACAACACAAACACAAATCCCACGACTATGGACAACTCGTTCAACGGCTTTCCTGTCTTTAAGGGCTTGCAGAAGCCTTTGGAGTTCATGGGCATCCGGGGGCGTTTCCTCACCCTTGCCGCCTGTGCCATCGGCGCAAGTTTCATCGGCTTCATCCTCTTCTCCATCATCTTGGGAAAGCTGGCCGGCTTCATCGCCATGGTCATCATTGCCGCTGTCAGCCTGCTCGGCATCTTCATCAAACAGCAGGGTGGACTGCACAACAAGAAACGGCATCCAGGCATCTACTTCTTCTACAAGATGTATGATAGGTGAAATCTCTATGTTCGATTTTCAATTTAGCAATCAACCTTAACTGACAAAGAACCAATCTAATGGCCAATAATAAAAAACCGCTCGACGGCCTCTTCGCCCAGCTCCAGGACATCAAGGATGCAGATGGAAAACTGCTGAACACGGTACTTTTCTCGAAGAACGGTAATCCGTCCGTCATCATCGAGATCGAGAATCCAGTCCAGCAGTACTCTACCGATGCCGACCAGTACATGGCCTATGCCGACGTGCTGAACAACATCGTCCAAACACTCGGCGAGGGCTATGCCCTGCAGAAGCAGGACGTGCTGTGCCGCCAGAGCTATCACCATGACATCACAGATGACATGGAATTTCTCACTCGCAGCTACTTCCGCTACTTCAACGGCAGGCCATACACCGAGATACGTACCTATCTCATTATCACGCAGGAGACAATAAAATCCGCTTTCGTGAAGTACGACCCCAAGACATGGCTCGACTTCCATTCCAAAGTGGGCAAGGTCACCGACATATTGAAGTCCCGCGGTATATGGTATCACATGCTTACCAAGGGCGAGGTCAACGAGTACCTCCACCGCTTCATGGCCTTCAACTTCCGCCGTGGCGCCTTCTCGATGCAGAGCTTCAAATCCGGCGAGGACTGTCTGCGCATGGGACGCAATGTGGTGAAGTCCTTTGACATGGTTGATGTGGACGAGATTGACCTGCCCACGCTCATCAAGCCCTACCGCACATCCTTCGTCAACGGCTACCCGATTGCCACAGACCTGCTGTCATTCCTCGGTGCCATCCCCGGTGCCGACTGCGTGGTCTATAACCAGGTCATTCAGATACCGCACCAGCGCAAACTACTCCGCAAACTGCAGAGCAAGGCCAAGCGCCACGGCTCCATGCCCGACCCCAGCAACAAGATAGCCAAGGCCGACATTGAAGCCGTTCTCGACATCCTTGCTCAGGACAGCCGTCTGTTGGTCTATACCAACTTCAACCTGCTTGTGGGCTGTGCAGAGGAAAGACTACCTGATGTTACCTCCTTCATTGAGACCCGTCTCTACGAGTGCGGCATCTTTGCATCAAAGTCTGCCTACAACCAGTTGGAGCTCTTCATGGACTCCTTTCCCGGCAATGCCTATAGCTTTAACCCCGACTACAACCTCTTCCTCACGCTTTCGGACGCTGCCTTGTGCCTGATGTACAAGGAGCGGCAGTGGCACAGCGAGGACACGCCGCTGAAGACCTACTACACCGATAGACAAGGTTTGCCCGTTTGCATCGACATCACCGGCAAGGAAGGCAGGGTGAAGATGACCGACAACGCCAATTTCTTTTGCATCGGCCCAAGCGGTAGCGGAAAGTCCTTCCACATGGACTTTAATGTCGGCAAACGGTTGCAAACGCCTGCAAGTAATCGGTTGATTATCAGTTAACAAGCGTTTGCAGTCTTTCCATATGGCTATTGTGAGTTCCATCTGTTTTGATTAATTTTGTACCGCATTTGGAACTTGACAATGAAGTGCCGCGGCATAAGGTGTTGCACCCTAAAGCAGATAATGCAACGCCGCTGCACCAAAATTGTCAGACAATGCTGAAAACGGATAAATTCACAAGAACAAGCACTATGGGAAAGAAAAACGAAACACAACTTAACAGTTCGGGCGGCAGCGTTGTCAACGTAAGTTCTCGGCAGGAGTTCTATCGTCCGCGGCAGGTGGCTGAACTGCTCGGTATCAGTTTGAGGACTTATTATACGATGGTCAGTCGTGGAAAGCTACACCCGGTCAAACTCTCGGAACGCGTGACGGTCGTCGCACGGAAGGAGATTCTCAGCATGATAGAGGCTGCGCTTGGGGAGACGCTCTCACAGTCGATCTTCTCAAAAGACAAAGGGCATGACTGTAAGGAAAAGGACAGCAAGGGAAAGGCGAATGAGGGTGCCAAGACTCGCAGAGTGTCCAAACGGGCTGCCAAGGACCGCGCCCCCATCGGTGTCACCCACGACACACATTATACGATGGCGGAGATTTGCGCGAAGTTCGACTACAGTTACGGTCGTCTTTATACACTTAGGATGCGGTATCAGATTCCGTCCATCCACGCTTTCGGCACCACGTGCTATCCGAAGGAGGCTGTCGACAATGCCATCAGTGAGGAACGTGAGCGTTTGGGCAGGACACTGAATGAGCACTGGTACACCTGCGGCGAACTTATGCGCATCTACGGACTCGGCAAGACGCAGGTCAGGCGGTTCGCCAACACCCACAACGTTCGGACGAAGAAGGCCAACGGCAACCGGCTCTATTACTTGAAGGAGGACTGGGAAGCGGAGCGCAGAAAGGCTGAGGACAAGAGCCCGTCGACCAAGGAAAAGCGCGAGGGAGCGACATGAGCCGTCAGAAGCGGAGCGTTGCTATTGGCCAAATCCGAGTCCGATTGTTTCGAAAAAACGGCAAATAAGCGGGTAAAACAAGCAAAATCGGCCTTTTCTGAGGTCAAATACACGTAAGGAGTTGTAGCCAGACGCAACCTGTCGTAACTTTGCATAAGATTTAGCTGCACTCGGCAATTTGAAAGCACGCTTTCATTGCGCTCGTTTGCAAAATCTTTGCATAAGATTTAGGCCCAAGGGGGATTGTCCGTGGCGGACGGATGCCGCTGCCTAACCAAAGAACTTGATATGATAGCGTGCTAAAACTATTTTTTTTGCTTACCTTTGCGGTCATGGAACAAGAAAAGATA
>NZ_JAMXSP010000031.1:0-28282 GCF_025457485.1 Hallella absiana | reverse complement strand
TTTGTTTGCCAGGATCATTGGCAAAATTAGTGCACTTACCATTCTGCAATACGTAAACTTCATTAACGACAAGCCCATTGGCAGAATTAAGTATGCACTAAATTAATTCCGCCAACAGGTTACGATAAGAAAATAGTAAGGTCAAAACCGCTCATTGGCTACAGGACACACAGCTACATTCAACAAGTCGACGAAATCCCATAAGAAAGCTTATGACAAAGCGTGGCTACAACATAAGTTAACGCTATTTTGTTGCGCAATACATTTATTTTGCTTAATTCTCCACATGTCAATCATAAAACATTCCTAATGGCGGTCATCAGAGATCTACTTCAGAAGGCCCTAACGACCGATTTGGGTTTAATATAAGGCAACAGACACTTCTATATCGCTATAGTGAATGTGAAGCGAAGACCACCATCAGGGTTGTTGCGCACGTTAACAGTACCTTTGTGAAGTAGGATAGCGTTTTTGACGATGGCCAGTCCCAAGCCCGTACCGCCCATCTTGCGGCTGCGTCCCTTATCAACACGATAGAAGCGCTCGAAGAGCCGCGAGAGATGTTCGGGCGGCACCCCTACTCCATTGTCGCTGAAGACAAACGTCCAGTAATCGGTATGGCGCTCGGCGGTGATCGTGATCGACGTACCCTCGCCGGCATAGGCGATGGCGTTGTCAGTGAGATTGCGAAAGACACTGTATAGCAGTGACTGGCTGCCTTTGACGATAAGCTCGCCAGGCAGATAGTTATGGAATGTCATATGGCGTTGCTCCAACTGCAAGGCTGTCTCCTTCTGGATGTTCTGCACCATCTCGGAGATGTTCACGTCTTCGAAGTTCTGCATGTTAGGTGCATCGTCGAGCCGGTTGAGCGTGGAGATGTCGCGGAGCAATGAGGTGAGCCGTTCGCTTTGGGCATAACAGCGTTGGAGAAACATCTCCTTGGTAGGAGCATCGATATGTGGGTTCTCAAGGATTGTTTCGAGATAGCCCTGAATACTGGCCACGGGCGTCTTGAGCTCATGCGCCACGTTTTGCGTGAGCTGTCGCTTGAGAATGTCCTGCTCGCGCCGTGTGGTCTGCAGACGCTTATATATCTTGATGATACGCTCGGCGATCTCGCCCAACTCATCGTCGGGGAATGCCGCGAGGTCCTCAGTCTCCAAGCTCTCGTTGTGGTCGGCACGCGAAGCGAAGATGCGGAGCTTGGTGATGTTTGTACCCAAGCGGTTGACAAAGCGGTAGAGCACGAGGGTGAGCAACACAATGATCACCAGGGCAAACCAGATGAAGTGCTGATCAGCCTGCAAAGTCTTCGCCAGATTGTTGTCGTAAGGCAGAGCCGTGCGCACCACGATGCCGTCGCTCTTGAAATAAGTAGCAGAGTAGAAATACTCGCGGTCGAGGGTACTGCTATGTCGCGCGAGCGACGTGCCGTGTCCTTGTCGCAGAGCCTCCTTGATCTCCGGGCGCGAGGCATGGTTTGGCATTTGGGCATAGTCGCGCCGGAAATTGTCGTAGAGCACACGTCCGTCTTTACGCACGAGAGTCACACGCAACTCCTTGTTGTTGAAACTTTTCACGAGAGCCGTCAGTGTATTGTCAACCGGCTGCCGCTTACCTTGTACCTCCTCATGTATCTGTGCATTAAAGCTCTCGAGCCGCGATTCCAGCAGCCCTATCTTGTATTGTTTCTCCCTGGCCTGCTGAAAGACGATGAACGCCACGGCAAAAGCTAAGAAGAGAGACAGGACCGTCAGATAGAGCTTATTGCCGACAGAGATAGCTTTCACCTTACAAAAATATCTATCCATTAACACAAACCATTATAATGGGACGCTATGTCCCAAACCACATACCCTTTAAGCGTCGAAATAATAGCCGAAGCCCAGTCGTGTGACGATGCACTTGGCAAAACGCCCGATCTTCTTGCGCAGACGCGTGATGTTGACATCGACCGTACGGTCGAGCACGAGTACGTCCTTGGGCCATACCTTGTCGATGAGCTCCTGACGTGAGAACACACGCCCTTTCTCCTCAAGCAGAAGATGTAGCAACTCAAACTCGGTCTTGGTAAAGGGCACGTCCGCACCGTCGATGCTCACCGTCTTCTTGTCAAGGTTCATCTCCAATCCCTGATAACGCAGCACGGCAGGCTCCGCGCCCTGTCGTTCAGAGGTACGGCGCAGCACGGCGCGCACGCGCACGAGTACCTCACGCAAGGAGAACGGCTTGGAGATGTAGTCATCGGCTCCAAGGTTGAAGCCCGTGACCGTGTCGTTCTCGGTGTCGCGTGCTGTAAGGAAAATGATAGGCACGTTGGCTGTCGAGGGATTGACCTTGAGTTGTTTGGCCATGGCGAAACCCGACATACCACCCATCATCACGTCGAGCAGCAAAAGATCAAAAGAAGCTATATCGAGTTTCAGCGCATCCTCGGCAGAATTGGCCGTGGTGACCTGATAGCCTTCGGTCTCAAGATTAAATTTGAGAATCTCGCAGAGGTCGTCCTCATCGTCGACGACCAGTATCTTGTATTTCTTTTCTTCTTCCATTGCTTATTGATGTTATATTGCAAAGATAATCATTTTTTCTGTTTTACATCCCAGTCATGCCTTTTAAAGCAAAATTTTCCCCACGACATTAGAAATGAGTCATAAACTCGATAACGATCTTGTCCTTCTCTGATGTTTTGGGAATACCGTCCTTGCGATAGAAATATTTCTCGTAGTTGATACGGATATCGGAGATAAAAGGCTTGGCAAGACTCAGCGTCACGCCTCCTGTCAGACGGTTGCGCTGATAGTCAGTGGTAACCATGTTGCCGTTGTCGTCATATTTCGTACCATCACTATGGTCAGTCATGAAATCGTAACGAACAAGCGGTGACACCTTTCTGATCAAGCAACGCTTGTCGCGAACCGGAATGTCGTAATTGGCAAAGACATCCACGGCATGCACATCTTTATATAGATGGTGGGAATATCTCTTATATAAATACTCCACTTCACTGAGAAACGGTCCACGGTGATAGGTCAGTCCGCCGTCGTACATCATAATCGTATTGTGGTTGGGGGTGATCTTCTGCGCACTGAGAACCAGATCGGTATGAAAGGGAAAGAAGAACTGCACCTTGGAGGAGAAATTCGCACCTTTGGTCCAGTAGTCCTTCTGTCCAGTCAGCCCCGAACCATTGAAGAGTCCAGCCTGTACACGAATGGGGAAGCCCACATGGAAATCATAGGCTGCCATGGCTCCTACGTCACGCACATTGCCCACCTGCTTTGCGATGAAGCTGCGGTTGGCAAAATACTGCTGGTCGGGCGAACGGTGGGCATCGATGGTAAACGGCACACGCATCTGTCCTATGGTGAACTGGAAATAGCGCCAGGGCTTCAGCCGCGTGTAGGCATCGAGCATCTTGATGACGCCCTCATCGCAAAGGTCGATCTCTGCCTTGTACTCCACCTCGGGCATCAGCTTGCCGCTGACACTGACACGTGCCGTGCGAACCTCAAAACGTCCCTCACCCTCTGAAGTCTGATATTCATACTTACCGCGCAACGTGCCATGCACCTGCGGTTGGGTGTTTACTTCTTGAGCCGGAGCCGACCAGACAGCCAGCAAGCACAGCACAAGCGACAGAATCTTTTTCATACGTGTTGCATTCTTGTGTTTACGACCGCAAAGTTACTCTTGTCATGTTTAGAAAAGGTGACACAGATGTTACAAAGACGTGACAATAGCCATTGAAACAGTTTCGTAATATCATTGTAACAGATATGAACAATATGTGTTAGAGATAATTGGTAATTTTGCAAGCAGAAAGGAAACGAGCATATCAACTTACAATCATATGAAAGCAAATAAGAAAGAGTTACTGGAGAGAATTACAAAGATGTCTAAGAAAGGCGGCAAACTTGAGACTGCTGTCCTGACACTGGCATTGCAGAAGCTGGACAGCGAGGACTTCGCCTTTGACGAGGAAGGTGTCTACAACACCGACCACACCCAACTGGTCTATTCACGCGGTGACCGTGAGGAGGTCAGCGTGCCGGCTACCGTGCAGACAATCGGCGAGATGGCCTTTGCCCGCAAGAAACATCTGAAGAAGGTGACATTGCCCAAAGGCTTGAAGACAATTGCCCGCGAGGCTTTCGCTGACTGCGATGCCCTGGAGAAGATCGTGCTGCCCGCCAGCGTGGAGACGGTCGAGCCGTATGCTTTCAGTGATTGTGACCGATTGAAGCGTGTGGTCTTTGAGGGTGCACCGAAGAAAGTCAGCCGCAAGGCCTTCGAGTCCTGCGATGAGCTGCACGACATCTCTGTGCCCGACGACATGGTCAAAACGCTGCGCAAGGCACTGCACCTCAACGATGGCGACATCAACTACCTGGTCGTGGGACACAACGAGGACAACAGCAAAAAACTCAAAGAGGAGAAAAAGAAAGGGAAAAAAGAAGAGAAAGCTGCCAAGAAAAGCAATAAGGCCGCTAAGAAAGACAACAAGAAATAGACCATTCTCAGCCACAAGCATCAAACAACATAGCACCATGACAAAGGAAGACAGACTCAAGAACCTCTACGTCAAACGCGACGTGAGCTGGATGTATTTCAACCACCGCATCCTGCAGGAAGCCAAGAAAGAATACGTGCCTCTGTTGGAGCGACTGTCGTTCTTAGGCATCTACTCCAACAATCTCGACGAGTTCTTCCGTGTGCGTGTGGCCTCACTCAACCGCATCCTGGCCAGCAACGACGTGGATAAGCGCACTAAACAGGACGTGAAGCGCACGATCAAGACCATCAACCTGCTCAACGAGAGCTACAGCAAGGAATACACCGAAGCCACACGACAGGTGTTCCGCGAGCTGGAACTCCACAAGGTCAGAATGGTCAACGAGACGCAGCTCAACGACGAACAGAAGAAATGGCTTGAGAATTTCTACTACGACAAACTCAACGGTTCGACAAACCCTATCTGGCTCAGCGAAATCAAGGATCTGAGCACCTTGGAAGACAACCGCATCTATCTGATCGTAGAGAAAACCATCATCAAAGATGCACGCTCGAAATATGCCATCATCAAGGTGCCCGACAAGACATTTGGACGCTTCATTAAGATACCAGCTTCCGACGGATACGACAACATCATGTATCTCGACGACGTCATCCGATTCTGCCTGCCATTTATCTTCATCGGACTCAGGCCGAGCTACTTTCGCGCCTACAGCTTTAAGTTCACCAAAGATGCCGAGATGGAGGTAGACAACGATGCCGACTACGGTACTATGGAGCGTATCGCTATCGGCGTGGACAGCCGCAAACGCGGTGAACCTATCCGCGTGCTCTACGACCGCGACATGCCACAGAGCATGCAGAAAAAGATTCTTGAGCGCCTCGACATCCGCGAACTCGACACCTCGCTGGCCAGCGGACGCTATCAAAACCATAAGGATCTGATGAAGTTCCCCGACTGTGGACACGACGAATTGAAATATCCTAAATGGAAGCATCTGATGAAACCGGAGTTTCTTTCTGAGCAAAGCATTCTGGATCTCATCCGTGAGAAAGACCGGTTTATCCATGTCCCCTACCACAGCTTCGACGCTTACATCCGTGTGCTGCGTGAGGCGGCACTGAAGCCAGAGGTTAAAGAAATCAAGACCACGCTCTATCGGCTGGCCAAGGACTCCAAGGTCGTCAAGGCACTCATCTGCGCAGCCCGCAACGGCAAGAAGGTGACAGCCGTGGTGGAGTTGCTCGCCCGATTCGACGAGGAGAGCAATATCAAGTGGAGCAAGCGCATGCAAGAGGAAGGCGTAAATGTCATCTTCGGCGTGGAGGGACTGAAGATCCATTCCAAACTCCTCTATATCAGCAGCAAGAAAGGCGACATCGCCTGCGTGGGAACCGGCAACTTCCATGAAGGCAACGCCAAGGTGTATACCGACTATCTGATGATGACAGCCCGGCCGTCAATAGTCTCAGAGGTGGCAAAGGTCTTCCAGTTCATCGACCGACCGTTCCAGCAGGTACGCTTTAGTCAGCTGCTCGTCTCGCCCAACGCTATGAAGAACCGTATCCTACACATGTTCGACACAGAGATCAAGAACGCTAAAGAGGGCAAAGAGGCTTGGGCAAAAATCAAGATCAACCATATCACCGATCCCGACGTGGTGGCAAAAATCTATCAGGCTTCGCAAGCCGGCGTGAAGGTCGACATTGTGCTGCGTGGCAACTGCTCACTCGTGCCGGGCATACCGGGTGCGTCGGACAATATCCATGTCGTAGGCATCATCGACCGGTACCTTGAGCACAGCCGCATCCTCATCTTCTGCAATGGAGGAAAGAACAAATACTTCCTCGGCTCGGCCGACTGGATGCCACGCAACCTGCTCAGTCGCATCGAGGTGATGACACCGGTCTATGACGAGGATCTCAAAGAAGATCTGCGACGCACGGTGGAATACGGACTGCGTGACACAACCAACGGACGACTCGTCGACGGAAAGGGTACCGACCAACTGCAACAGGGCGAACTTTTCCGCAGCCAGGAAGAACTCTACAAATATTATTTGGAACACAACGAGTAGAAGACTATCCACATCACTCTACCCGCCCATTTAAAGAAAGAAATATGAAATGTACATTAGCAGCTATTGATATTGGTTCCAACGGAGCCCGTTTGCTCATCAAGGCCTTCGACGACGAGGCTGTCGGATTGGAACGCGTGCGCAAACTGATGTTCGTGCGCGTGCCTCTGCGCTTGGGCAAGGATGTCTTCACGCTCGGCAAGGTGTCGAAAGAGCGTGAGGAGATGATGATCCACATGATGAAAGCCTATAAGCAACTGATGAAGGTCTTTCGCGTCGATGCCTATCGCGCTTGTGCCACGTCGGCCATGCGCGATGCCGAAAACGGTATGAAGGTGATCAAGACGATTAAGAAGGAGAGCGGACTCGACTTGGAGGTGGTCAAAGGTCCCGACGAGGCACTGCTGCTTGTCAACAACCTTGTGGAGAAGACCGACTCCAATGAAGGCAACTTCGCCTACGTCGACGTGGGCGGTGGCAGCACAGAGATCTCGCTCATCCATGACGGCACGCTCGCCGAAAGCCACTCCTATAATATAGGTACACTGCGTCTGCTCTCTGACCGCGTCACTCCTGAAGCCTGGAAAGCCATGGAGGCTGATCTGCAAGGATATGCCAAGCTATACCCCGACATACACATCATCGGTTCGGGTGGTAATATCAACAAGCTGTTCAAGATCAGCAAAGAAAGCAAAAACAAGAAGCTCTCCATCACCGAACTGCAACGGCTCTACTCCATGCTCAAGCCGATGAGCATTGAGGAGCGCATGATCTCGTTCAACCTCAAGGACGACCGTGCTGATGTCATCGTTCCCGCTGCCCGCATCTTCCTCGACGTGAGCAAGCAACTCGGATGCGACGAGATCATGGTACCCAATATCTCGCTTGCCGACTCCATCGTCGACGGACTCTACCGCGACATGAAAACGGCAAAGGTGAAACCATAAGCATAGTCGGAATCTTTATCCACGCATCGTTGCTCCTGATGCGTGGATATTTCTTTTTCCTGCTATCTCCTACCAAAAGAAACTAAAAAGTACTCTTATGTGGTTAAAATAAACTAACTTCATGCAACTTTCCTTTCTTTTTTGCGTCATAATAACGATATTTGCAATAAAATGGCTTTACGATGACTCCATTACGAAGGGTTCCGGGGTCAACGCAATATATGAAACGACATTTATAAATAAAAACAAGATAATATGAAGAAGACTAACATCGCTATTGTAGCTCTGCTCGCCGGCACTATGCTCGTCAGCAGCTGCGCCAGCAAAAAAGACTTGGTGAATTGCCAAACAGAAAATCGTGAACTGACCGCCAACTATCAGGATGCCAAGGAAAAACTCGCTGCCTCTCAGGCTCGCGTCAGCTCCTTGGAGGATCAGCTCGCTCAGGCTAAGAAAGACTACGCCTCGCTGCAAGGATCTCTCGACAAGAGTCTCAACAATGCCAACGCCAACAACATCAACATCTCAAAACTCGTTGACCAGATCAACGAGTCGAACCAGTATATCCGCCATCTCGTGGAGGTCAAGAGCAAGAGCGACTCGCTCAACATGGTACTCACCAACAACCTCACCCGCTCACTGAGCAAGGAGGAGATGAAAGAGGTCGACGTGCAAGTGCTCAAAGGCGTTGTTTATATCAGTCTCGCCGACAACATGCTCTACAAGAGTGGCAGCTACGAGATCAACGACCGTGCCCAGGAGACGCTGAGCAAGATCGCCAAGATCATCACTGACTACAAGGACTATGACGTGCTCATCGAGGGCAACACCGACAACGTGCCTGTTAACACAGCCGCACCATCCATGAAGAACATCCGCAACAACTGGGATCTCAGTGCTCTGCGTGCCTCCAGCGTAGTTCAGTATCTCATTGATCACTTCGGTGTGGCACCTAAGCGACTGACCGCCGGCGGACGTGGCGAATACAACCCTGTGGCCAGCAACGACACAGAACTCGGCAAACAGCGCAACCGCCGCACTCAGATCATCATCACGCCGAAGCTCGACCAGTTCATGGACCTCATCGACAAGGCTCCAGAGGAAAACAACAACAAGTAAGGATCACTCTTATTATTATATAAGGGGGGCTATGCCGCACGGCATAGCCCCCTTTATGTGATTATATCAAAAGACATTTACGCCGTTTCTGGCAACTTGCCATTTTGGTATTCGTATTTTAAGATGAGATACAAATAATCTGGACTCTCTGTATAAAGAAGTGTTCTTGGACTACCATACCACCTCCAAAAGCATCGAACTTGCGTCGGGCCATATGCTTAGCCTGCTTCTGAATATCAGTAAGATAGAAGCCACATCCAAAGTCTTTATAAGGTAAACACTTTGAGATATCTATCTTATTAAAGTCTACATTTGTTCCGTGATATAATATCATGCAAGCAGTCCTCCATTTCTTCGGCACACACTGGCCAAGGCTTCAATAGTATCTTCCACTGGCAAAGTATGCTCCACATCATAATGATCCACTAAATAATGAATACCCTTGCAGCGGTAAAGATAGCTGCAGGCCTGCTGGACAGACAATTGGAAATGTTCCCCAAATGCCCGGATGATCATGTTTATATAAGGTATTCTAAACCTATCATTTTTTGAAGTAGCCATAGACATATTCCTTTTTACTGCAAAAATAAACATTCTATTCGAATGAAGCAAGTCTTTCTCTTCATATTATCCAAATGCCATCATTTTTTCTGTGTGATGCTGTTCGTACATCACCACACAGATTTCTTTGTTCCCAGAGGAGAGCAACAACAAGTAAGGATCACTTCTATTATTATATAAGGGGGGCTATGCCGCACGGCATAGCCCCCCTTGCTCTTTATCTCAAAGAGAATTATTAGTTCTGTTCTTCGAGTTTTTCTATCTCCGCTCTCTCACGGTTGATGATCTCATAGCCGTTCTTGGTCATCTTGTGCACCTTGAACTTGTCGAAGCCCTCACCATAGACACCGATGACATTGGTCTGAGTGACGAAAGCACGAGGGTCGATGTCGTTGATGATCTGGAAGATGGTGTTACTCTCACGGCGTTTGGCCATGATGAAGAGCATCTTCACCTGATGGCCCGTGTAGAAGCCGTGCGCCTCGATGACCGTAGCACCACGATGGGGATAGACCGCGATGCGCGAAGCTATCTCGCGGTACTTGTCAGAGATGATGAAGAACTGCACGCTGCGACGCATGGAGTTGACAACCTGATCGATACAAAACGCGGTGACCATCAGCACCACATAGCCATAGATGACCTGCTCCCAGTTGTGAAGAACAAGATAAGAAGAGGTGATGATGACAATATCGCAGAGCATGATGACACGGCCCAAGGAGATATCGCGGTACTTATTGACGATGGCCGCCACGATATCCGTACCGCCCGTAGATCCGTTATTGGCCAGTCCCAGTCCTACTCCACCACCGCAGAACATAGCACCGATAATACTTGCCATAAAAGGCTGGTCAGCGAGCAGATGGGTACCAACGAGGTTGTGTCGCGCCAAGGCGGTGAGCGACGTCAACACCACCACCGCATAGATCGTTTTCACACAGAACTTCCATCCCAGGATTCTCAGGGCAGCAATAAGCAGGAAAGCATTAATGACGAAATAAGTCACCTGCACCGGAATGCCCGTACCCCAGTAGACTACCGAAGAAATACCCGGCACACCACCCGTGGTGATATTGTTAGGCAAAAGGAATACGTTCCACCCGATACAATAGGAGATCATCGCTATCGTGATCATCAAGTAGTCACGCAACTCATTGATAATACTCTTCTTTTTCATACACGAGACACTAATAATGTTTCTATATCATGACAGTTTCATCTGCTTGCTATCCTTAAATACCCAGTCCACCAGTGAAACTCACGTCCATAGCCTTGCTCTGCATGATGGTAGAATTGGCCGGCACGCTGTGTGTGAGCCACACGTTACCGCCGATAACCGTATCATGTCCGATGGTGATGCGCCCCAGCAGTGTGGAGTTGGAATAAACCGTGACGTGATCTTCAAGCACCGGGTGGCGTGGCACAAGGCGTGAGTGGTCTCGCCGCGTCTCCTCGTTGGGCAACTGGTGGAGTGTGTAATAAGGATTCTCAGTGTGTGCCGCACCGAGTGTGACACCTTGGAAGAGATGCACATGATTGCCAATGACGCAAGTCTCACCGATAACTACACCCGTACCGTGGTCGATGGAGAAATACTCCCCTATCTTGGCACCCGGATGGATGTCGATACCTGTATTGGCATGTGCCTGCTCAGTGATGATACGAGGTATAACAGGGATACCCATCTCATGAAGTACATGAGCGAAGCGATAGTGAATCATGGCATGAATGACTGGATAGGAAAAGATGACCTCACTATGCGAGGACGCTGCCGGATCGTCGTCGAAGATAGCCTCAACATCGGTGTAGAGCAGATGCTTGATGAGTGGCAGTTGTCCGATCAGCTTTAAGGACTTCTCCGCGGCCTCTGCCTCTGCACTGTGCTCATCGCTGCCATCGGCGCAAAGAGCCAATGTCAGTTGCTTGCGCATGAGACTACAGAGCCGCTCCATGTTCACACCAATATGGTAAGAACGGATGTCGCTGTCGATCTGCCGCTTGTCGAAAAAACCGGGGAAGACGATCATCTTCACCAGTTCGACCATCTCACGCAGTGCATCGACCGAGGGTAAAGGCGTATCACCCTGGGGGGCCATCCGACGCTCATCGTCAGAGACACGTGTCATCATCTCCACGCTCTTTAAGAATATGTCATTGTCTTCCATAATATTCGTCATTCGATAAAATAAGTTTGCCTCCCTTCTCATTTCATTGTGGATTCATGCGCAAAGTTACAAGAAATAATTCATAATACGACATTCCGCATTCACAAATTATTGCGTTCTTCCTCATTTTTTGATTCCCCCCTTCAGTTTGTTTTTCCAAAAGCTTGACTCAAATACTACATATAACAAAAAGAGCCAGTCAATTTCTATTTGTAACATAATTGTAATACATGTGAACACTATTGTAATATGTGTTTAAACCACTTGTAATATACACTGATTAACTTTGCGCACAAAAAGAATATAACTTATCATTTATGGAAACAATTTATTTGTGTATCGTCATCTTCCTGCTCTGTTTGGCGGTCTTCGACTTGTTCGTGGGCGTGAGCAATGATGCGGTGAACTTCCTGCAGTCGGCCGTAGGTGCTCGTGTGGCAACATTCCGCACGGTGCTCATCATTGCCTCCGTCGCTGTGGTATTAGGAGCCGTGCTGTCATCGGGAATGATGGACATTGCGCGCCACGGCATCATGATGCCGGCCCGTTATTCTTTCCATGAGGTGATGACCGTGTTCCTGGCCGTCATGGTCACGGATGTCATCATCCTCGATGTGTTCAATTCATTAGGCATGCCCACATCGACCACGGTATCACTGGTCTTCGAGCTCCTCGGCGGTGCGTTCATGATTTCGACATTGAAGATCATGGGCGACCCGAGTCTTGACTATGGCATGCTGCTCAACTCTGACAAGGCCCTGAGCGTGATCATCGCCATCTTTGTGAGCGTGGCGATCTCGTTTGTCGTCGGCATGATTGTGATGTGGATCAGCCGTGTGGTCTTCACTTTCAACTACAAGAAGCACAGCCGCTACGCCATTGCCATTTTCGGTGGCATCTCGTTCACCGTGCTGGCCTACTTCATCTTTATGAAAGGTGTCGGCAACAGTCCCTACGTCAGTGAGAGCGTGCGCGACTATATCAACAGCAACATCAACCTGCTGCTGATCTATACATTCATTGGCTCTACCATCGTCATGGAAGTCCTGCACCTGTGCCGCGTTGACATCTTCAAGTTTGTCGTGCTCATGGGCACCTTCGGTCTTGCCATGGCCTTTGCCGGCAACGACCTTGTGAACTTCATCGGTGTGCCCTTGGCCGGTTTGGCTTCCTATCAGGACTATGCCGCCAACGCCCATGGTGCCGGTGTAGACACGTTCATGATGAAATCGTTGATGGAGAGTGCCAAGACTCCTCCTTTCTATCTGATGGCAGCCGGCATCATCATGATCGTGGCAATGGGTACTTCCAAGAAAGCCCAAAATGTGATCAAGACCTCCGTGGACCTGGCCCGTCAGGACGAGGGCGACGAGATGTTCGGTTCGTCCAAGGCAGCCCGTGCCATCGTCCGTTTCTGCCAGTGGGGCGTGGAGAGTGTCGCACATATCTTCCCCGCTTCCCTGCGCAATTGGATCAACAGCCGTTTCAACGCCAACGAGGTGGAGCTTGTCGATGACAAAGCCGCCTTCGACGTGGTGCGTGCCGCCGTGAACTTGGTGATTGCCTCCATGCTGATCACCTTCGGAACGAATCATAAGTTGCCTTTGTCTACCACCTATGTGACATTCATGGTAGCAATGGGTTCCAGTCTTGCCGACCGTGCCTGGAGCCGAGAGAGCGCCGTGTTCCGTGTCACCGGCGTGCTAAGCGTCATTGGTGGCTGGTTCATCACTGCCGGCGTAGCCTTCATCACCTGCTCACTGGTGGCTCTGACAATGTGGTATGGCGGTATCGTACTGCAAGTGGGCTTCATGGCACTCGTCATCTATCTGCTTTGGCACAGCAACCAACAATACAAGAAGAAGAAAGAACAGGAGGCCAAGGACGAGGACAGCTTCCGCCTGATGATGCGCACCCGTGATCCCGAGCTTGTCTGGGATATGCTGCAGAAGCGTGTGAGCAGCACGCAATGCAATATGAATCACTATGCGCTTGACATGTTCAACAAGATCATGGACGGCTTCACCGGACAAAACGCACGTGAGCTCGGCCGGTGCCGCAAGTCTCTCCATAAGGAGCAGGACAACCTGAAGAAATACCGCCGTCAGGAAATGCTCGGACTGAAGAAATCACCACAGGACATTGCTATCGAGCGCAATACTTGGTTCCACCTCGGCGCCAACTCCGACCAACAGTTCATCTACTGCCTGCGCCGTATGCTGGAACCGGTACGCGAGCATGTCGACAACAACTTCAATCCGATACCCGAGGAATATATCCATGAGTTCCAGCCCGTTCGCCAAAAGGTCAACGACCTCATGCACATGACGCAGGAGATGATCTCCAATGGTAAGTACGACAACTACCGCGACATTCTCTCAGAGGCTGATCTCTGCCGCGACGAGTTGTCAACACTTCGCAAAGGACTTATCGACCATATCCAGCAGTCTACCGGCACACAGATGCTTCAGGTGTCTCTCGTATATCTCAACATTCTGCAGGAGACGGATGAGTTCCTCAATATCATGCGCCACCAGCTGCGTGCTGCCAAGAAGTTCATTGAGAACTAACAGACTCTCTCAAGCCCAAAAGGGCCTTTCCATATTTATTTGACAATTGTGTAATCATTGTAGCCGTGCCCAGCAGAGACTGCCGGGCACGGCTTTTTGTGTCATAGGATTGTAGTACTTACGTCTATCCATTGTAAACACATGGACATCAAAAGGAAACATCTATCTGCTAACTTTGCAACAGATAACAAAAGAAAGGATACAATCAGTAACAATGAGAAAGCTACAAAGGGGAATAGCAGCCACCGTGCTGCTGATAGCCGCCACCACCGCCCAGGCTCAAAGCATCGTCGGACGTGTGGTTGACGCCAAAACAAAAGAACCGCTCATCGGTGCGGTCGTCAGCCTGCAAGGCACTGACACGAAGACTGTCACCGACACCGACGGACAATTTCATTTTGACCATCTCTCGACCACCACGCCTTACACCCTCCTGGTGAAATACGTGGGGTACAAGAATACAACCATTGACGGGGTTCTCTCAAAGGCCTCAGCAGCAGAAGACGTTCTCACCGTCGCGCTGAAGCCTGATGAACAGCAACTGAAAGGAGTCACGGTGACCGGTGTGAAACGAAGAAATACGGTCACGGCCGCCGTGCTCGAAGTAAAAAACAGTCCCGTCATCGTGAGCAACATCTCGGCCCAGGATATCAAGCTCACCCAAGACGCCAACGCCGGCGAAGTCATCCGCCGCGTGCCCGGTGTGAGCCTCATCGACGACAAATTCGTCATGGTGCGTGGCCTGGCCCAACGATATAATAATGTGTGGATGAATGGTGGTGCCGTGCCCAGCAGTGAGGCCGACCAGCGAGCCTTCTCTTTCGACATGATTCCAAGCAACCAGATCGACAACCTCACCATCGTGAAGTCTCCGACGCCGGAATATCCTGCCGACTACACAGGTGGCTTCATCATGATCGATACCAAAGAGATTCCCTTGGAGAATGCCTTTCACGTCTCTGTGGGCGGCAACTGGAACAGTGCGTCTGCCTTCAAGAGTTTCCTTGCCACCAAGCAGAGCGGCACCGACTTCCTCGGCTTCGACAACGGACTGCGCTCGCTCCACGGCGGTATCGACGCTACACTGGCCAACCTCGGAAAGAACAGCGGCGGCAACACCATGTACAGCCTCTCGGACAACCACCTCAACAACGACTGGGCAGTGAAGAACCAACATCCCTGGGGCGACTTGAAGCTCGCTGCCGACTGGAGCCATAGCTGGACACTGCCCGCCGGAAAGCTCGGTGCCATCGCCGCCGTGAACTACACCAACGAGTACCGCGTCTACCGCGACATGCTCAACAATTTCTATGGAGCCTACGACACCGCAAACGACCGCTCCAACCCATTGCGCCTCTCCACCGACAACCAGTACAACCACAACGTACGTCTCGGCGCACTCTTCAACATGACCCTGCTCAGTGCCAGCGGCAAGAACAAATACCAGCTCAAGAACATCTTCAACCAGATCGGCAACAACCGATACACCTGGCGTGAAGGCCTCAGTGCCCAGTCCGAGCCCGAACGCTCGGCAGAATATTACTATCGTAGCAGAACAACCTATACCGGTCAGATAACCGGCCGCCATACCCTCAGTGGCGATGCACTTGATTGGAGCGTCGGCTATGCGTATGCCAATCGCCGGTTGCCTGACCGTCGTAAATACATCCTCTACAACGAGGATGACAGCAAGAGCGACAACTATGTGTGGCTCTATCAAAACGACATCTCGCGCGAGTGGACCTCTCTCGACGAGCACATCGTCTCTGCCAATGTCAACGACGAGCATCAGTTTGCCTTCGGTGACTGGCAACCTAAGGTGAAGGTGGGTGCCTACGGCGAGTACCGCACCCGTAAGTACACCACCCGCAACTTCATGTATTGGTACAACGCCGAAGGCAACAGCCTGCCCAGCGGATTCCGCTCGATGGAGATGACAAGCCTGCTGAGCAATGCCGACAACTACGGTGCCGACAAGCTCTACTTGCTCGAAGATGTCAACAAGATCAACGACTACAGCGGACACAACACACTGGGGGCTGGATATGTCAGTGCTGCTCTCCCCTTTGGCAGACTGGATATCCATGCCGGTGTCCGCTTTGAATACAACCAGATGGAACTCATCTCCAACAGCAAATCCTATGAGACGAGCCACGAGAGCCACTACTATCGTCACAGCGACCTCTTCCCATCTGCTAACGCCACCTATAAGATCGACGAGAAAAACCAAATCCGGCTCAGCTATGGCCGCAGCGTCAACCGCCCGGAGTTTCGCGAGGTCTCTCCATCAGTCTACTACGACTTCGACCTGGCGAGCAACGTAGAGGGTAACTTCAACCTGAAGAACTGCTATATCGACAACCTCGACCTGCGCTATGAGTGGTATCCCAGTCGCGGCGAGATGATATCTTTAGCAGCCTTCTACAAGCACTTCGACTCGCCCATCGAGTGGGTCTATACCATGGCGGGCGGCACCGATGTCATCTACTCCTATGCCAATGCCCGCTCAGCCAACAACTACGGCTTGGAGCTCGACATCCGCAAGAACCTCGCATTCATGGGACTGCCTGACCTGAACTGGAGTTTCAACGGCTCACTCATCCATAGCCGCGTCAACTTTGAGCCGGGCAGCAATGAGGAAAGTCGCGCCATGCAGGGACAGTCACCCTACCTCGTCAACACGGGACTCTTCTACAAAAGCCAACCACTCGACCTCGACATCGCACTGCTCTACAACCGCATCGGCAAACGCATCGTAGGTGTGGGGCGTTCCGAAGGCATGGACAAAAACGTCAAAGTGCCCAACAGCTACGAGATGCCGCGCGATGCCTTTGATCTCACCGTCAGCAAGCGCTTCGGCAAACATGTGGAGCTGAAGCTCGCCGCCCGCGACCTGCTCAACCAAGACATCACTTTCAAACAGTTCACTACGGTGAGCGTAGGCGGCAGCAGCAAGAAAGTCCAGGAGGTCACCCGACGCTACAAGCCCGGGCGCAACCTGCAGGCCACGGTGACATTCAAGCTATAGAGTCTATAGCAACTTGCGAAACTATAAAGGAACAATAATCACTCTTAACAACAATAAGATGAAAACAACAAAGATGTTTTTAGGATGCATGGGCATCCTGGCCCTCGCTGCCTCGATGACAGCGTGCAGCAGTGACAACGACGACAATGGCGCCAGCAACAACGGCGGCAACAACGGCGGAACGTCTGTCGTCTACAACTGGTCCACCGACGGTGGCTTCAAGGCCTGCGACCACATTCTCTTCGACGACAACGGCAAGGACGATGCAAATGGTGTCGTCATCGGCAACGGCGACCAGAATTTCGTCTTTAAGGGCAAGCAGACTATTAAGAAAGGCACCTACCTGCTCAAAGGATGGGTGTACATCGCTGACGGTGCTGAACTGACCATCGAGCCGGGCACCGTCATCAAGGGCGACAAGGACACCAAGGCTGCCCTCATCGCCGAGCCGGGCGGCAAGCTCATCGCCAAAGGCACACAGACAAGCCCTATCGTCTTCACCTCGGAGATGGCTGCCGGTAGCCGGAAGCCCGGTGACTGGGGCGGCATCATCCTCTGCGGAAAGGCTCCTAACAACAACGGCGTGCTCAACCAGCAGATCGAGGGAGGTCCCCGCACCAAGCACGGAGGCACTGATGCCAACGACAACTCTGGCGACCTGGAGTATGTGCGCATTGAGTTCGCTGGCTATCCTTTCCAAAAAGACCAGGAGATCAATGGTCTGACTCTCGGATCCGTGGGAGCCGGAACGACCATCGACCACGTGCAGGTGAGCTACTCCAATGATGACTCCTACGAGTGGTTCGGTGGCACGGTGAACTGCCAGCACCTCATCGCTTACCGCGGATGGGACGATGACTTCGACACCGACAACGGATTCGCCGGCAGCGTAACCTATGGGCTAAGCGTCCGCGACTCCAAAATTGCTGATGCCTCACAGAGCAACAGCTTCGAAAGCGACAACAATGCCAGCGGTTCTACGGCAGAGCCCTACACGACCGCTACACTGAAGTATATGACCATCCTGGGGCCGAAGACCTTCGACGCCAACTTCCAGAACACCACCGACTACATCAATGGAGGCGGCATGAACCCAGGCAACGGCTCGTCAATGGGCAAATTCCAGGCTGCCATGCACATCCGTCGTAACTCGCGCCTCAACGTGCTCAACAGCGTCTTCATCGGCTGGCCTGTCGGCATCATCCTCGACAACGAGAAAGGAGACACACAAGGCGCTGCCAAGAAAGGCTTGATGAAACTGCAGAACAATGTCTTCGCCGGCATGACCATCACCGGCTCTGACTTCAACAAAGTCTACACCGATGGGCTCTACGACTACAATACGAAAACCACCGACGCTTCCAAGCCGTCGTTCTCCAGCTCGTTCTTCACGCTCGCTGCCAACAACAACAGCATCCTCAACTGGACGGCTATGACCTGGAGCGGCATCAAGAGCATCATCGAGGCCAACCAGCAACTCTCAAAAACGGCAGGAGCCTTCGCCGATGGTACGGACTGGACTACCGGATGGGCCAACTGGGATCCTGAAAACACACAATATTAGTATGTAATCTCTCTTGTGAACACTTTCCACGCCCCGTAGTCGCGATGACTGCGGGGCGTTTTTGTTCTTGTCCTTTCACATTCTTGTTTCTGAGGGGAAAAAGTCCATAAAAGCAAAATCTCGCTTGTAAATGATATTTTTATCAGCTTTTATTTGTTACATTCACTATCTTTTTATATCTTTGCATCACCTTTCTCTACAACCATACACAGCGACAAATCAAAAACATACAAAAGCAAGGATATGAACGAAGAGAGTTATCAACAACAACCATTTAATACTATTCAACACAAAAAAGCATGATTGAACCAACTAAGACAGAAACAGAAATGAAGGCTCGGGCATACGGACGCACGGAACTCGCCATGATGTATTGCCCACAGGACACTCCCGGAGCCGCATGGAGAAAGCTCAGGCAATGGACAGAGCATTGTCCCGACCTGCTGAAACGACTGCAGGACCTTGGCTACACCGGTCATCAACGCACATTCACCCCGGCGCAAGTCAAATGGATCTTCTACTATCTTGGCGAGCCTTAACCGAGAAACACTCGTGAAGTCTCTTTCTGACTGACCAACGCGAAAAACGATCAATCGCTGGAATGCCGCGGCATTCCAGCGATTTTCGTTTTAAAACCTGACGAGTCCCACCACCAGGCACACGCTGCGCAACTGGTCTTTCGGCACCGTGAAAGGCAGATACTTGGGATTGTCCGACACGCACTTGAGCCCATCCTTATCGTCGTAGATGCGCTTCACCACGATGCCCTGGTCGGTATCCAGCACATGCACCTTACCCCACTGGATGAAGCTGGCATCGGTCACCACGCGGCAGGCAAGCTCGTCGCCGCTCTTGATCTCCGGTTCCATGCTGTCGCCTTTCACCAGGATGGTGAAGTCGTAGTCAGGCAGTTGCTTGATGACGGGATAACGCTCGTAGGAGACATCGATCTCCTCGGTGAGCTTGCCCGCCGATGCCGTCTGGTCAATACGCGGGCGTGTCTGATCGGTGTTGCGAAGACTGCCCTCTGTCTCGGCAAGGAAGAAAGACTGGTCCAAGCCATAGTGTCGGCAGACCTTCTCTTTGATATCCGGACTGATGGCAGGATAGCGCCCGTTGCGTGGGTCGGGACGGAAAAGCCGCGTGAGTGTCTGCTGGCGCACGCCAATCTCCTGGGCAAAGGCGGTCTGACCGCCCGCGGTCTTGTCCATCATCAACAGATAGAGGTTGCGCGTCTCCCGCGGCATCGCCTCATAGTCGTATTTTGCTATTCTCATGGCTGTAGAAAATTAATATTCCAAAGCATAAACATGCCATATCGGCGTCTATACGCTTTCTTGCTGATTATTTACACCTGCAAAGATAGTAAATAATCTATTATTAACAAAGAAAAGCACACTTTATTTAGCTTTATACACCATATTATATATAGACACGTTGTGGAGAGCCCCACCCTTCCCAAAGGGAGGGGGCGGTACAATTCCACCAGTGATACAGACCTCTACGAACTTTACAAAAGCTTGTCACCAAAACTGTTGCTTCCAGAGAAATTGCTGATACATTTATAGAATAGGATATAGAAAAACCGGAGAAATACATACTACAACCCTAAAAATTGAATCGTCAGATTGTGATTTATGGATAATTTCTTGTATCTTTGCACTTGTAATATTACACATCTTTCATATAAAACTTTAGAGAGACTATGATTCTTTTCTTTAAGACTCCGAAGGAGACTGTCATTGCCACTGAGATGGACCACCAGCCCAGTGAACAGGAGAAGCAGGAACTATGCTGGCTCTACGGCGACGCCGAGATGCTCAGCGACGAGAAGCTGGACGGCTTCTTCGTCGGACCACGCCGCGAAATGATTACACCATGGAGCACAAATGCCGTTGAGATCACGCAAAACATGAGTCTCACCGGCATTTCGCGTATTGAGGAGTACTTCCCCGTCAAAAGCGAGGACGCCGAGCACGATCCCATGCTCCAGCGTATGTACAAAGGTCTGGACCAGACTATCTTCACCGTCAACCACGAGCCTGAGCCCATCAAGCACGTCGACGACATCGAGAAGTACAACGAGGAGGAGGGCCTCGCGCTGAGTCCTGAGGAAATCGAATATCTCCATAAGATAGAAAAGCAAAACGGACGCCCACTGACCGACTCCGAGATCTTCGGCTTCGCACAGATCAACTCTGAGCACTGCCGTCACAAGATCTTCGGCGGCTCGTTTGTCATCGACGGCGAGGAGCGTCCCTCGAGCCTCTTCGCACTCATCAAGAAGACCACGAAAGAAAATCCGGGAAAGATCCTCTCGGCCTATAAGGACAACGTGGCCTTCGCACAGGGACCCGAGATCGAGCAGTTCGCACCGGAAGACCAGAGCACGAGCGACTGGTTCCGCGTGAAGCCTATCGAGAGCGTCATCTCGCTGAAAGCCGAGACTCACAACTTCCCCACCACGGTGGAGCCGTTCAACGGTGCCGCTACGGGTACGGGCGGTGAGATCCGCGACCGTATGGGCGGTGGCGTAGGCTCATGGCCTATCGCTGGTACGGCGGTCTACATGACCAGCTACCCGCGTCTGAAGACCGACAACGACACAGCTGGACGCGACTGGGAGGACAAGATCGCACCACGTCCATGGCTCTATCAGACACCGGAGCAGATCCTCATCAAGGCTTCCAACGGTGCCTCGGACTTCGGCAATAAGTTCGGCCAGCCGCTGATCACCGGTTCGCTGCTGACCTTTGAGTATCAGAGCACCACGGGCGACACCGCCACCACAGCCGACGGCAAGCCTGTCGAGGGCGAGCAGGCCGGTGAGGTCTATGGCTACGACAAGGTGATCATGCTCGCCGGCGGTGTGGGCTACGGCAAGAAGCGCGACTGCCTGAAGAAGGAGCCACAGACCGGCAACGACATCGTCGTCGTCGGCGGTGACAACTATCGCATCGGTCTCGGTGGCGGTAGCGTTTCGTCGGTAGATACCGGCCGATACAGCAACGGCATCGAGCTCAACGCTGTGCAGCGCGCCAACCCTGAGATGCAGAAGCGTGCCTATAACCTCGTACGTGCCCTCGTCGAGGAAGACGTCAACCCGGTAGTCTCCATCCACGATCACGGCTCCGCCGGTCACCTCAACTGCCTCTCTGAACTTGTCGAGGACTGCGGTGGCGAGATCGACATGACCAAGCTGCCTATCGGCGACAAGACACTCTCTGCCAAGGAGATCATCGCCAACGAGAGCCAGGAGCGCATGGGACTGCTCATCGACGAGAAGCACCTTGAGCACGTGGAGAAGATCGCTGAGCGCGAGCGTGCCCCGCTGTATGTCGTCGGTAAGACTACGGGTGACGCCCACTTCAGCTTTGTACAGGGCGACGGCGTGAAGCCTTTCGACCTCGACGTGGCTCAGATGTTCGGCCACTCGCCCAAGACCGTGATGGTCGACGAGACCGTCGAGCACCACTACGAGGACGTGACCTACTCAGCCGACCACATTGATGAATACCTCAACCGCGTGTTGCAGCTCGAAGCTGTGGCCTGCAAGGACTGGCTGACCAACAAGGTTGACCGCTCGGTGACGGGTAAGGTAGCCCGCCAGCAGACGCAGGGTCAGATACAGCTGCCATTGTCAGACTGTGGCGTGGTGGCACTCGACTACCGTGGCAAGCAAGGCATCGCCACAGCACTGGGGCACGCTCCGCAGGCCGGTATGGCCGACGCTGCCGCAGGCAGTGTGCTCAGCGTGGCAGAGAGCTTGACCAATATCATCTGGGCACCAATCGCCACTGACCACGACCATCCTTATCCTGTACAGAACATCAACCTCAGCGCCAACTGGATGTGGCCGTGCCGTAGCCAGAAAGGTGAGGACGCCCGTCTCTATGCCGGTGTGCAGGCTCTGAGCGACTTCTGCTGTGAGCTCGGACTCAACGTGCCGACGGGCAAGGACTCTCTCTCGCTGAGCCAGCAATATCCCGACGGACGCAAGATCATCGCTCCGGGAACTGTCATCGTCACCAGTGGTGCCGAGGTCAGCGACGTGAAGAAGGTCGTCAGCCCCGTGGTTGTCAACGACAAGAACTCCTCCTTATATTATATAGACTTCAGCTTCGACGAGCAGCGACTCGGCGGCTCAGCCTTCGCGCAGAGCCTCGGCCGCATCGGCAGCGACGTGCCAACCGTGAAGAACAGCGAGTATTTCGCCGACTGCTTCAATGCCGTGCAGGAGCTCATCGGCAAGGGATGGATCATGGCCGGTCACGACGTGAGTGCCGGTGGTCTCATCACCACGCTGCTGGAGATGACCTTTGCCAACACTGAGGGTGGCTTGCATGTCAACCTCCACGACGTGGAGCCTGAGAGCGACGACATCGTGAAGATGCTCTTCGCCGAGAACCCCGGTGTGGTCATCCAGGTTTCTGACCAGCACAAGAAGGAGCTGCGCGAGTATCTCGAAGACAACGGCATCGGCTACGCCAAGATCGCTTATCCTACGCCACACGAGCGCAAGATCGTCGTGGTCAAGGGCAACTACAGCCACGAATTCGACATCGATGCGCTGCGCGACGTGTGGTATCGTACCTCTTATCTCCTCGACCGCGACCAGAGCATGAATGGCATGGCACGCAAGCGCTATCTCAACTATAAGAAGCAACCGCTGGAGATGAAGTTCGGCAAGGACTTCAAGGGTACCTTCGAGTCGCTCGGACTCAACCCCGACCGTTGGAAAGACAACGCTCAGCAGACTGCACGTCCTAAGGCTGCCATCATCCGTGAGAAAGGCACCAACGGTGAGCGCGAGATGGCCTACACGCTGTGGCTGGCAGGCTTCGACGTGAAGGACGTGATGATGACCGACCTCATCAGTGGCCGCGAGACGCTCGAAGAGGTAAACATGATCGTGTTCTGCGGTGGATTCTCCAACAGCGACGTGCTCGGCTCGGCTAAGGGCTGGGCTGGTGCCTTCCTCTACAACCCGAAAGCTAAGGAAGCTCTTGACAAGTTCTATGCACGCAAAGACACGCTGAGCCTCGGTATCTGCAATGGCTGCCAGCTGATGGTGGAACTCAACCTCATCAACCCGGAGCATAAGCACCGCGCACACCTGACCCACAACGTCAGCCAGAAGTTCGAAAGCCAGTTCCTCGGACTGAGCATTCCACAGAACAACAGCGTGATGCTCGGCAGTCTGAGCGGCGACAAGCTCGGCATCTGGGTGGCTCACGGCGAGGGTCGTTTCTATCTGCCCGAACCTGAGGACCACTACAACGTCGTAGCAAAGTACAACTACGCTGAGTATCCCGGCAACCCCAACGGGTCGGACTACAACGTGGCTGGCATCTGCTCTGCCGACGGCCGCCATCTGGCCATGATGCCGCACCCCGAGCGCGCCATCTTCCCTTGGCAGAACGCATGGTATCCGGCTAAGCACCGCAACGACGATGTCACGCCGTGGATCGAAGCTTTCGTCAATGCACGCAAGTGGATTGAGAACTGCAAGAAATAAACAAGAATAGTTCGTCCCCTTCACACGCTCCGAAAGGAACGTGTGACAGGGACTTTTTTTATTCAAGAATTGGAGAATTAAAGAATTATTGAACCACAAAGACTTTCTAATTCTCGAATTCTCCAATTCTTGATAAAGAAGAATGACAACATCATAATTCTGCAATTCTCTAATTCTTGATATTAAATTAATCGACTAATATTGATGAGTTCATATTCTCTGCTCTTTACCACATTCTTCAAGATCGGAGCCTTCACCTTGGGAGGCGGCTACGCCATGCTGCCCATCATCGAGGAGGACGTGGTGGACAAATACCACTGGATCAAGAAGGAGGAGTTTATCGACTACGTCGCCGTGGCACAGAGCTGTCCCGGTGTGTTCGCCATCAACATGGCCACCTTTGTCGGCTATAAGCTCAAGGGCAAGAAGGGTGCGCTGTGCACCACGCTGGGCTCTGCCCTACCCTCCTTTCTCATCATCCTCGCCATCGCCATGTTTCTCCATCACATCATGGAGTGGCACTGGGTAGAGGCGATGTTCCGCGGCATACGTCCCGCCGTGGTGGCACTCATTGCCGCACCGACATTCACACTGGCCAAGAGTGCCCATATCACCCTGTCCAACTGCTGGATTCCCATTGCCTCGGCACTGCTCATCTGGGGACTCCACGTCAACCCTATCTGGATTATCATCGCCACGGGACTGGGCGGTTATGTCTACGGTAAGTATCTCATCAACGAATAATCTATGATCTTTCTGCAACTCTTCTATACGTTCTTCCTCATCGGCCTCTTCGGCTTCGGCGGCGGCTACGGCATGCTCTCGCTCATTCAGAACGAGACCGTGCACGTCCATGGATGGCTGTCGACGGCAGAGTTCACCAACATCGTCGCCATCTCACAGATGACGCCGGGACCCGTAGGCATCAACTCCGCCACCTACTGCGGCTATACCGCGGTAAACAATGCGGGCTACGGCATGATGATGTCGACACTGGGATCAGCCACTGCTACCTTTGCGCTCGTGCTGCCCTCGTTCATCATGATGATCGTCATCGCACGGATGTTTATGAAGTATATGAATACGCCGACGGTTCAGCATATCTTTTTAGGATTGCGCCCGGGGGTCGTCGGCCTGCTTGCTGCCGCTACGTTGATGCTTCTCGATAAGGAGAACTTCTCGTCCTGGGCAGAGAATCCCTGGCAGTTTTCTATCAGCGTAGCGCTCTTCGTCGCTACGTTTGTGGGTACCTACTGGCTCCACATCAACCCTATCCGCATGATTGGCTACGCCGCCTTCGCCGGACTGGTACTGCTGTACTAAAATGTACAACCAGGGGGTAACGCCGTAGGGGCGGGCTTTATGCCCGTCCTAACTCCCGAATGGCATCTTTCTCATATCAAAAGATTACCTTCAAGAGAGTTAGGACGGGCATAAAGCCCGCCCCTACATCAAAACCGCAATACGCCCTTTCGGGTATTGCCATCCCTTCCCCTTGGGGAGGGTTAGGGAAGGGCTTTTACTTTCTCATTACTTTCTTTCCATTCTGTATCACCACACCTTTATAGTTGTTGTCCACACGCTGTCCGGCGAGGTTATACAGTGGAGCATCAGCGGTATTCGTTGTGGTCGTTATCTTGCTGATACCGGTAGTGGCATCGATAACGTTGCCAAGAACAGTGCTTAAGCCATAGTAGTTGCCGTTCTTGAATGTTTGGTTGTTCTGCTGTGCAATTTTATAGGTATCCGTGAATGTTGTTGAGGACCTCCACCCTGAGAAAATAATGTGAGAGGGGGTAGAAGCTGTCGTGCCGGTGAATAAACCATCCCATGTCCATTTGTAAACAGCGTTTCCTGCATCGGTGGTACCGACCTTCGTACAAGTAGCACCCGGCCAGCTGCCACCAGTGTAGTTTCCGTTGGCATCCCAAGCCCAACATTTGATAGCTGCATAGCCTGACCATGAGCTCGGTACCTCGAAGAAGGCGCATATCTCACCGTCGTTGACCTTGCAGAAAGAAGGTGCTTTCCAGCTGCTTACCTCATCCTTGATACTCTTGATGCCACTGATGTCGAGGCCATTGGAGACATAGTACTTGAAGTTCTCACCCTCGCAAGCCAACTGGAAGCCAGTGGTGCTAACCGATGGAGAGCCAATCACGATGAGCACTTCACCCTTAGTACCTTTCACCTTAGCATAGTATCCGGCTGATGAGCCAACGGATTGCTCCACTGTACTGGTATTGGTGACTCCTGCGAGTTTGCGGGCAAGAATACATTTCTTGATGATCGTCTTGTAAGCTGTCCAGTGGCTGATCCATATACATGGTGTGCCCGGCATGGCGAGAATGTAAGCGTTGGCGGCGGCAATGTTGGCGCGCAAAGGAGAAGGATTATCGTGCGGCTCACCCGTGTCGTGGTTGTCGACGAAGGTCACGGCATACTGTGCGTAGCCATCAGTGCCCATCAATGTGGTTTTTCCATTGGCATAGTCGGTAAGCTTACTCCAGTTGTTGCTACCAAAGGCATCCTGGATGAAGTATTTCATCGGGAAATCAAAGGCAGCACTCGTCTTACCTGTTGCGTCTACCCAGTCTTTCACGCCACCGAAGGGATGGTCACCGGTCTTCGTGTCAGTGACAGTTCCTTGCCAGTATTCGCCGACGGAGTAGGTAGGGTTGGCGGCGGTGTTATACATCTTTATATAGGTGGGCGCATAACCCTTCACGAAGTCGTAGCGGAAACCAGCGTAGCCCATTTCGTTGAGCAGGAAGTCCTCGTAGGTCTCCACGTTCTTCTGTGTGGTGGCGTTGGTGTGGTCGAGGTCACGGCAACCGCCGTCATTGAGACCGGTATCTTTGTTGCCTTTTATCTTGCCATAAGCCTCAGAAGCCGTGTTGGTGTTACCCTCGTCGTCGCTACAGATCTGTGTGTAGTTGGTGTTGTCCCAAGTCACGGAGTAGGTCTTGCCTGTGTTCTGTCCGGTGACGCTCTCATTGACAAAGTCGCACCATTTCGATATTCCATTCTTATGGTTGATGACCACATCGGCGATGATGCCCGTACCTTTATCCTTAAAGGTCTTGATCATCTTGCGCAACTCTGCCTCTGTACCGAAGGCACTTTTCTGTTTGAGCCAGTAAATGGGGTAGTAGCCCATGTTGTTCGATGTGGTGTACGGGTAGCCCGATGGTGGAGCCCAGATCAGGTTGAAATACTTCGAGAGTGTATCAGCCTGTTGGGTGAGGCTGCTCCAAGACGACTCGGTGTAGCTGCCCCAATAGAAGCTCTGCAGCATGACGCCGTCATAGCCACTGGGCCATCCCTCTGCCATCATGTTGGCAGCAGCGAGAAGAGCCACAAAAGTAGAGAAAATCTTCTTCATATTAAATCTGTTTTTACCGTAAATCTTGTGTAATGCTTGCTTCGTATAATAATAGATGTGGCAAAGTTACGATATTCTGTGCAACTTGTATTGCATTGATTTACGTCAAGAAGTGATTTAACATGTAAACGTTTGCATAGAGAGACTTCCCATCTTTAACAAGAACAAACGGGGCGGCATATACCCCAAAGGATATATGCCGCCCCTTATTGTGTCCTGTAGCTACCTACTCTCCGCCCAGCCATTTCTTGCCGCTCTTGGTGTTGAGCCAAATAAGTATACCGATACCTATAACAGAGCTTATAAGAAAAATCAATGATAGTCCGTTCATAGCGTTTATTTTAAGATTTTATTTCCTATTAATGCAAAGACTACAGTACAAATCAACCCTCCCGCAATAGCCACATAACTACTGCCGGAATCTTCATTCAATAAAGGCGTAATCTCCCCTATGACCATTCCTGCAAAAGAGAGTTGAGACATATTAAGAAAATAGCCACCTATCTTCTCTTGTCGAGTCTTCGCCTTTTCCTTTGTCTCTTTTTGTGTTACCATATGGCAAAGATAAGCATAATCTTTGAATCGTGCAACATAAACCGCAGTTTATTCTAAAAAAGAAAGACATAGTACCGGCCTTATCCTCCCTAAGAAGCGCATGAAAAAAGGGCAGCCCCGCAACGGAGCTGCCCCTTCATGATATAATGATAAAGGGCCCAAGGGGGATTGTCCGTGGCGGGCAGATGCCGCTGCCTAACCAAAGACAGTAACACATCTATAGAAAAAGAAGGGTATATCCCTTATTCCCTTCAGGCATGACCTGAAGGCTTTC